>CAMYJM010000098.1 GCA_947258635.1 uncultured Acidimicrobiaceae bacterium | reverse complement strand
ACAGGCAAACGCACCACTACGAAGATCGCGGCACTGATGGCGACGCTGGCACTCCTGCTGGCCGCCTGCGGTGACAGCTCAGATGACAGCGCCCCTGCCCAGGTGGGTGATACCAGCGCCGCACCGGCGACCACGGCGGCGCCCGCCACAGACCGGGGGCAGGCTTCGGGTGGCGACGATGGAGGGGCCAATCTCGGGGCCGGCGGCGTCGGCAACCAGGCCCAGACACCGATCGACACCGGTCGCGACATCATCTTCACGGCCGAGCTGACCGTCTCCGTCGACGATGTCACCGAGGCAAGCGCTCGGGCGACGGAGATAATCAGCTCCTTTCGCGGCGTGCTGTTCGGGCAGCGGGCGGTGAGCGAACCGGAACCAACCAACATCATGGTGTTCAAGGTCCCACCGAATCGTTTCCAGGAGGCGTTGGCCGCTCTCGGCAAGGTCGGCGAGATTCGCAACCAGACCGTGTCGGCCGATGACGTCACCGAGGCCATCGTCGACCTGGAGAGCCGAATAGCAACGGCGGCGGCGAGCGTCCAGCGGCTGCGCCAGCTCCTCGAGAGCGCCCGGAACGTCAAGTCAATCACGGAGCTCGAGGGCCAGCTGTTGGCGCGGGAAACCTCCCTCGAGCAGATGCGCGGCCAACTCCGCACCATGGAGAACCAGGTGAGCCTGGCCACCATCACCATCACCATCACCCAGTCGGTGGCAAGGCCGGCGATCGACGTGCAGCCGTCGGCCTATCTCGGTTTCGACGATGAGGGCACTTCCTGTCCGGGAGATCCCAACATCACAGTGGTCGAAAACGAGAAGATCACCTTCTGTCTGGAAGTCTTCAACACCGGAGACACGGTGCTGGACGATATCGACCTGCGTGACGCCGTGATCGGCAAAGAGCTCACCGACTTCATCGTCGTGTTCGGTGATCTCGATGTGCCGCTCGAGCCCGGCCAATCGGTGGTTCTGGCAACTTCCTTGGACGTCGAGCGGACGCTGCGCTCGCAGACCCGGGTAACCGCCACACCACTCAATGAAGACGGAACGATGCTCGAGGGACGCAGCGTGGCGAACACTTCGACTGCGACCCTGGTAGCGGAGGATCCCGGCGGGATTCCCGGTTTTGGTGAGGGTTTGTCCGAGAGCTGGAAGGTTCTGGTCAACATCATCAAGCTGCTGATCCTGGCGATCGGGGCGATCATCCCGTTCATCTGGGTCATTCCGCTGCTGTGGCTCCTGTGGCGCTGGCGCCGCGATCGGCTGGCCAAGCGAGAGGAGGCCCGGGCCCGCGGACGAGAACGCGCTCGCCGGGCGATCCCGCCACCGCCAATGCCGGCGGCACCTCCGACAACGTCGGCAGGGGCAACATCGTCGTCGGCCCTCCCCCCGGAGGAACCGACCCCACCGAAGACGCCGGCACCCGACAACAACTAGGCACGAGACAACCGAGCCGGTCGAAAGCGGCGGTCAAGGGGACCCACCTTGTGGCTCCCACCCGGAGGGGCACCGCCTGAAGGGCGAGAAGGGGGTGCGAACAGGAACTCGACACTCCCATTCTCCCAGGCCAGAGGGCACTTGTCGCGTACCCCAAACCCAAAACCCCCAACACCAACCGCGGATCCAAGCTCCGGGGGGACACATGGCGTCCCCAAGGCCACACAAATACGCAGCTGCGCCGCAGGCGCCGCGGAGAAACTCGAGCCAAGCCTGCTTGGCTCGAAACCGCTACCGCTCCGACGCGTACTCCACCAGGGCCTGCATGTAGTTGGCCCGTTCGAAGGCGCTGGGGTCCGGGCTCGCGTCGTGGCTCAGGCTCCCCCGCGCCTGGTCGAGCGATTCATAGTCCCGGGCTTCGAGCCATGCGCTGATCCCGGCGAGAGTCGAGGTGATCAGCTCCGGGCCATGTTTGATGAGCGCCGAAGCCATCATCGTCACGTCCGCTCCGGCGAGCACCAGCTTGAGAACGTCTTCTGCAGTGTGCACGCCGGTGGTCGCCGCCAACGACGTATCGACACGGCCGTGCAGCAGCGCCATCCACCGCAGGACCAGGCGCAGCTCATCGGACGTAGACAGGACGATGTTGGGAACGACGCTGAGAGTGTCCAGGTCGATGTCGGGCTGATAGAAGCGATTGAACAGGACGAGCCCGTCGGCGCCGGCCGAGACGAGACGCCTTGCCATGTTCGCGGTCGAGCTGAAGAACGGCCCCACCTTCACCGCCAAGGGAATCGAAACCGAGTTGCGCACCGACTGGACGAGCTGGAGGTAGTCGTCCTCGACTTGAGCGCTGTTGCGTCCCAATTCGGCGGCGATGAGGTAGATGTTGAGTTCGAGCGCGTCTGCCCCGGCCTCTTCGATGATCCGAGCGTAAAGGGTCCAGCCTCCCGGCGAGGTGCCGTTGAGGCTGGCGATCACCGGGATCTTCAACGCCGCTTTGGCGGCCCGCAACCGGTCGAGATAGTCGGCGGCTCCGGTGTTGTAGTCGTCCATCTCCGGCAGGTAGCCCCCGGCAGACTCCGCTGATATCTCAGCGCCGAAGTTGAGGGCGGCGTGGACCGCCATCGCCTCGTGTTCGATCTGCTCCTCGAACAGAGACGGCATCACAATGGCGGCAGCACCGGCCGCTTCGAGACGCTGCATTGATTCGACCGAGCGCGTCATCGGAGACGACGACGGGACGATGGGGTTGGCGAGCCCCAGACCCAGGTAGTTGGAAGCCAGGTTCATTCGTCGTCCCCCTCCTCCTCGAAGACGGCGGTACGTTGGACATGCACCATCTGCTCGTAGAGCTGCCACCGGTTGTCGATGTCGGCTTGCGCCTGCTCGACCAGCGAAGCTGCATACTGCGGGTTGGCTCTGGCGAGCATGGCGAAGCGGCCCTCCTTGGCGGCAAACTCCGCCGGCTTGCCGACCGCCTCAGCGGTCGGGTCGTAGCGGTACAGCGGCCAGTAGCCACTTTGCGCCGCGTCCTTCTGGTGACTCATCATCGTTGACATATCGATCCCGTGGGCGATGCACGGGCTGTAGGCGATGATGAGCGAGGTGCCGTCGTGGGCCTCGGCCTCGGCGAATGCCTTGACGACCTGGTTCATGTTGGCGCCCATCGAGACCTGGGCGACATAGACGTTGCCATAGGACTGCGCGATCATGCCGAGATCCTTCTTGCCCGTCGCCTTGCCGCCGGCGGCGAACTTGGCGACAGCCGCCCGGGGGGTCGACTTGGAGGCCTGCCCGCCGGTGTTCGAATAGACCTCGGTGTCGAGCACGAGGACGTTGACGTTGCGCCCCAGCGCCATGACGTGGTCGAGGCCCCCGAAGCCGATGTCGTAGGCCCAGCCGTCGCCGCCGATGATCCAGACCCCCATACGCACCAGGTAATCGGCCACCGATTCCAGGCGGCGGGCCCGGGGATCGTCGACCGACTCCAGCACTGTGCGCAGGCTCTGCACCCGATCCCGCTGTTTCTGCAAGCCCTCCTCAGAGCCCTGGTCGGCTTCGAGCAGCTCGGTGGCGAGCTCACCGATGTGTGGGGCGAGCTCGGTGACCAGCCGCCGCGCCATTTTTTGCTGCCCTTCGATGGCAAGGCGCATTCCGAGCCCGAACTCGGCGTTGTCCTCGAACAGGGAGTTGGACCACGCCGGGCCCTGCCCCGCCGCGTTCTGCGCCCACGGCGTCGTCGGCAGATTGCCGCCGTAGATCGAGGAGCAGCCGGTGGCGTTTGCGACCACAATGCGGTCGCCGAACATCTGGCTGAGCAGCTTGACGTAGGGAGTCTCGCCGCAGCCCGAGCACGCCCCGGAGAACTCGAACAACGGCTCGAGCAGCTGCGACCCTGCGATCGAATCGACCCGCACATCGCTCCGATCCATCTCGGGAATGCTCAGGAAGAAGTCGAAGCTCTCCGTCTCGGTAGCGACGTGATCGAGCTTCGGCTCCATGTTGATCGACTTGTGCTTGACGATCTCCTTGCTGTGAGCCGGGCAAATGTCAACGCAGACGCCGCATCCGGTGCAGTCGAGCGGCGCCACCTGCACGGTGAGGTTCTTGCCGGCGTGCTCCTTGCTCTTCCAGGCCTTCGACTTGAAGGAGTCGGGGGCGGTGGCGAGCTCGGCCGGGTCGTATACCTTGATCCTGATCGCCGCATGGGGACACGCCAGCGCGCACCGTCCACAATCGATGCATATCGACTCGTCCCAAATCGGGATCTCGGGAGCGATGTCGCGCTTCTCCCATTTGGCCGTCGCCGTGGGAAAAGTGCCATCGACAGGAAGCGCGCTCACCGGCAACAGGTCGCCCTTGCCGGCGATGATCATCCCGGTGACCCGCTGAACGAAGTCGGGCGCTTGGGCCGCCACCGGCAGCCGCATCTCGATCTCGGAGTCCACCGCGCTGGGAACCGGGACCTCTCTGAGAGCCTCCAATGAGGCATCGACGGCGGCGTAGTTGCGCTGCAGCACCACCTCGCCCCGCTTGCCGTAGGCATCCGCGATCGACTTCTTGATCGCCCCGATGGCGACCTCGGTCGAAATGAGGTGGGCCAGCGCGAAGAAGCACGTCTGCAGGACCGTGTTGATCCGCCCCCCCAGACCGGCCTCCTTGGCGACGCTGGCGCCATCGACCACGTAGAACTTCAGTTTCTTGGCAATGATCTGCTCTTGCACCTGCCGCGGCAGCTTGTCCCATACGTCGTCTGGGCCGAAGGCGCTGTTGAGAAGGAAAGTCGCACCCTCGTCCGCGATGCCCAGCACGTCGATCTTCTCGAGAAAGCCGAATTGATGGCACGCCACGAAGTTGGCCCGGCTGATGAGATAGGTCGATTCGATCGGCCGCGGCGAGAACCGCAGGTGGGAAACCGTGACCGCCCCGGACTTCTTGGAGTCGTAGACGAAGTGTCCCTGGGCTTCCAGATCGGTGTGGGTGCCCACGATCTTCACCGAGTTCTTGTTGGCGCCGACCGTCCCGTCCGCCCCCAGCCCGTAGAAGACGGCCTGGACGACATCCTCCGGCTCTTGCCATTTCTCCTCGACGGCAAGGCTCAGATGGGAAACGTCATCGGTGATACCGACCGTGAAGTGGCGCCGGGGTTCAGCGGCCATGAGCTCGGCGAAGACCGCCATCACCATGGGCGGGGTGAACTCCTTGCCGGAGAGGCCGTACCGGCCACCGATGACGTCGATCTCTTTGCGGTTGCCCTCTTGCAGCGCGGTAACAACATCCTGGTAGAGCGGCTCGCCGACCGCTCCCGGCTCCTTGGTGCGGTCGAGCACGGCGATCGACTTTGTTGATGCCGGCAAGGCCTCCAGGAAGTGCCGCACCGAAAATGGGCGATAGAGGTGAACGACGAGCACCCCGACCTTCTCGCCGTGCGTCTGCAACGCGGCAGCAGCCTCGTGGGCGGCACCGGCGCCTGACCCCATGAGGATCACTACCCGCTCTGCGTCCGGCGCCCCGACATACTCGAAGAGCTCGTAGCGCCGCCCGGTGAGAGCGGCGAACTCGTCGAATACCGTGGACACGGCATCGGGCACCGCATCGTGGTAGAGGTTGGCGGCCTCGCGGGCCTGGAAGAAGACGTCCGGGTTCTGGGCGCTGCCGCGCAGCACAGGGCGATTCGGGTTCAGCGCCCGCCCCCGGTGGGCGGCGACGAGGTCGGTGTCGATGAGACTGGTGTACGTCTCCTCAGCCAGGCCTGCGATCTTCATTACCTCGTGCGAGGTGCGGAACCCATCGAAGAAGTGGAGGAACGGGATCCGGGTACGCAAGGTGACGGCATGCGCCACCAAGGCCAGATCCTGCGCCTCCTGGACGGACGCCGAGCACAGCATGGCGAACCCGGTCTGACGGGCGGCCATCACGTCACTGTGGTCGCCGAAGATGCTCAAGGCGTGAGTGGCAACGGTGCGGGCGGCAACGTGGATCACGCACGGCGTCAGCTCGCCGGCGATCTTGTACATGTTGGGCAGCTTCAGCAAGAGCCCTTGCGAGGCCGTGAAAGTGGTCGTCAGGGCTCCGCCCTGGAGCGCCCCGTGGACCGCGCCGGCCGCTCCGGCTTCGCTCTGCATCTCGACGACCTCGGGGACCGTTCCCCACAGGTTCGGTTCACCCCGCTGCGACCACGCATCCGAAAGCTCGCCCATTGGCGATGCCGGGGTGATCGGATAGATGGCGATCACTTCAGACAGCGTGTGGGCGACTCTGGCAGCCGCCTCATTGCCGTCGACCACGATATAGGCAGGCTCCACAAACCCCTCCGACGAGCTAGGCGTAGGGGGAGTATCCCGGAGCCGCCGGAGACGTGCAAGACCGGGAGGCCGTCGCGGCCGGCTGGCTCCTGCCGGCGCCGCATTCGAGGCGGCCTAGTCTCCTAGCGTGCAGGGTATGGAGAAGACCGCTCGATTCATCGTCGACCACGCCAAACAGATTCTCGCGGCCACCGCCGTGCTGACGCTGCTCGCCGCATTGATGCTGTTCCGGATGGATTTCAACGCCGATGTCGCCTCCTTCGTTCTCGAAGGAAACGAAACGGGCGAGGAGTTCTCGGCGATCCAGGACAAGTACGCCACGGCCGACCCGATCAACGTTGTGGCCTCGTTGCCCGACGGCGAGACCTTCGCCACAGTGGACAATCTGCTTCGCCTCTTGCGTTTGCAGCAGACTCTCGGCCAGATCGAAGGAGTCGCCCGGGTCGTCTCGGTGATCCCGGAGGCCAATCCGCTCACCGGCCAACCGATCGGGCCCGACGACCTACTTGCCGTCGGCGACGTCGGGATCGACGCGCTGCGAGCCGGACCTGTCGCCGAACTGCTCCTGTCTGCGGAGGGCGCCGACACCATGCTGATGGTCGTCCCCGGCGACGACGGCCTCGCCGTAGCTCAAGACGTCGCCGATCTGGAGCCACCCGACGGCATAGAGGTGACGCTGTCGGGCAATCCGGTCGTCTTCTCGTCGGTGATCGACATCCTCTCCCTCTTCCTGCTGCTGATTCCACCCGTGGTCTTCATCCTGCTGGTGGGCGTGTTCTACGCCACGATCGGGGATCGCCGCCTCTCCCTTCTCGCCATGATCCCGGCGGTACTGGGGTCGATCTGGACCTTCGGGCTGATCTTCGCCCTCGGCCGTGAGGTAGACATCGTCACGGTGATCGTTCCGATCTTCGTGATTGTCATGGGCTCGGCGGACGGCCTGCACTTCGTCACCCATTTCCAGGAGGAGGCAGAGACCTCCCGGGACACTGTGCAGCGGGTCCATTCCGCCCTATCGCACGTTGGGATTCCGATGATCCTGACCACGATCAGCACTGCCGCCGGCTTCTTCTCCCTGCTCTTCACCAATGTGCAGCCGATTCAGCAGCTCGGCCTGTTCACCGCCGTCGGTATCGTCTTCGCCGGGATCATCTCGTTCTTCTCGCTTCCGGCTCTGCTCAGCCGGCTGACGATCGAGCCCCGCCACCACGACGCCTTGCTGGGGCCCCGCGTCACTGCCGGACTGAAGCGACTGGTGGCGACCCGGGTGCCCGCCATCGTCATCGGCGTCGGTCTGCTGGCTTTCGCAGCAGTCTCGATACCACGCCTCGAAGTGAACCCGGATCAGCTCTTCTTCTTCAAGGACGACGATCCCGTCCGGATCGCCTTCGAGAAGACCGAAGAGCTATTCGGCGGGGCGACACCGCTGATCGGCGAATTCGCCTACGACCCGGCAACGGGAACAGACGGCCTGGCCGCCGTCGGGGCGGTCTCAGCCGAGCTGGAGGCTCTGCCGGGCGTTCGCAGCGTCCTGTCACTCGCCGATTTCGCCGGCGGATTGCCGCCGGGCCAGGTGGAGATGTTCCTGCAGGGGGATCGGGATCTCCCTCTCGGCAAGATGGTGAGCGACGACGGGCTCCGGTTCATGCTGCTCCCGGCAGACTTCACCACTGAGGATCTCCAGGGCTGGCTCGACTTCGTCGAAGCCCGCGACGAGGTGACGGTTCTCACCGGCATGCCGGTGGTGTGGGACGAGATCGCCCGGCTCGTGCTCCAGGCGCAAGTCGTGTCGCTGATCATTGCGTTCGTCCTGGTCGCCGCGATGCTGGCGCTGGCCTATCGCAAGCTGCGGGAAACGCTGGTGGCGCTGGCGCCGGTGGCCCTCACGGTGCTCACATTGCTCGGCTTCATCGCCGTCTCCGGCATCCAGCTCAACCTGCTGACCGCCGTCGTATCCGGGATCGTCATCGGTGTCGGCATCGACTACTCGATCCACTTCGTCGCCGCCATCAACAACGCTCGCCGCGACGGGCCCGGATACGTCCATCGGGCGATCGACCGCGCCGGCAGGCCGATCGTCGCCAACGGCCTCGGCATCGCGGTGGCGCTGACCGCCCTGTGGCTGTCACCCCTCAAGATCCACTCCCAGGTGTCAATGATCATGTGGGTGGCGATGATCACGGCCGCTTTGACCGCGATCGTGGTGATCTCGGCACTGCTACCCCCGGACGCAGACGGGGGCGTGCCGGTACCGCCGGGCGCAGGACCCGCCGAAGGCGCAGCGGCGAACGCGCAAGAGGTCGGACCCCAGATGTTCCCACCTTTCTAGCTGGTCGGCCCCACATCCGATCTCGTGACGCCGCGCCACCGCGGTTCCTAGGGTTGCCGATGACGCCGGTCCCGCAACGCAATGGCCGGCCCGAAAGCAGAAGGGCAAACCATGAGTGACTATTTCGACGCCTACCCCGGGCTCGACTTCGAACGGCATGAGCACGGCATCCTGGTCATCACCATCAATCGGCCTGAGAAACTCAACGCCACCGACGCCGCCATGCACAACGCCCTCAGCCGGGTCTGGCTCGACATCCACGAAGATCCGCAGACGCGGGTCGTGGTGGTGACGGGCGCCGGAGACGCCTTCTCGGCCGGAGGCGACCTCGACTGGGTGGAGACGATGGTCAACGACTACGACGGGATGCGCGTCGCGTTCAAGGAAGCCGGTGAGCTCGTCTACCGAATGGTCCACTGCGAGAAGATCATCATCTCGGCGATAAACGGGATGGCCGTGGGCGCCGGACTCGCGGTGGCGCTGATGGCCGACATCAGCCTCATCGCCGAAGACGCTCGGATCACCGACGGTCACATTCGCCTCGGGGTAGCGGCCGGGGACCACTCGAACATCATCTGGCCGCTGCTGTGCGGTCTCGCCAAGGCCAAGTACTACCTCATCACGTCCGACTTCATCGACGGCAGGACCGCGGACCGCATCGGGCTGGTCTCCAAGGCAGTGCCCGCCGATGACCTGATGGACGAGGCGATGCGGATCGCCGCCAAGATCGCCACCGGGCCCCAGGATGCGATGCGCTTCACCAAGCGCGCCCTCAACCTCTGGGTCCAGCAGGCAGCTCCCGCCTTCGACGCCAGCCTGGGGTTCGATATGCTCAACTTCATGGGCCCCGACGTCGCAGAGGGAGCCCTCGCCATCAAGGAGAAGCGCAAGCCGGAGTATCCATCCGCACGATGACGACGGAACCGGCGCGAATCAGGGAACGCCGCTGAGGTCGGATAGCGCCAGCACCGTGTTCCAGTTGCGGATGGTTCCCGACGAGGCGTTGTCGACCTTGCCGAGCGCTCCCGCCAGCTTGCTGCGCCCGATCCCGTCCGGTAGCGAGAGGTAGACCTCGGCATCGGTCACGGCCAGCTCTTCGGGCTCGTATCGCTCACCGTCGAATTGGCGGACCGCATCGGTGGCGGGCCCGGTCAGGAACACGACGTGCAGTTTCGTGCCGTCGGCCGTCGCCTCCGGGAAGGGGTTGGCCGCAATGACACGGGCCCACTCCTGCGCGTTCCGGATGATGACCGGGACTTCCAGGCCGAAGTCACTCCGGATCTCGGCGGTCAGCGCGGCCGCGACTTCGGCAGAGTCCCGAGCGACGTCGGGAAGGACCAGGTTGCCGCTCTGCAAGTAGGTAGCCGCGTCGGCGAAGCCCAGCTTGGCCGCAATCGAGCGCAGGTCGGCCATGGGGAGCCGGTTCCTGCCGCCGACGTTGATTCCCCGCAGAAGTGCGATCACGGGTTGGGTCGAAGAGGCCATGGATTCTCGGGTTCCCGGAATCCGAAGGGTTCCCGGAATCCGAAGGGTTCCCGGAATCCGAAGGGTTCCCGGAATCCGAAGGGTTCCCGGAATCCGAAGGGTTCCCGCCCCCTCCTTCTCCTTCGTCGGGGACTCCCCCCAAACGTTTCCCGACTCCGTCGTCAAACGGGGGGAGAGACAACCACTACCCCAGGAGCTCCGCTATCCGTGATTTCGGTCTGCCGATGATGGCCGTCTTGCCTTTGACGACTACGGGGCGCTGCATCAGGGCCTTGTGCTGCAGGATGATGTCGACGACGGCATCAGGATTACCCACGTAGTCGTCAGGGTTCAGCTCGAGCTTCTTGAACTTCGAGTCTTTCCGCACCAAATCCTCGACGGGGTCCTCCAGGATCGAGACCAGGTGCTCCAACGTCTTGCGATCCGGCGGTTCCTTCATATACAGAACCGTGTCGTGCTCGACTCCCAAATCCTCGGCGACCGCCAAGGCGTTCTTCGACGAGCCTCAGTAGGGATTGTGATAGATAGTGACTTTGGCCATGACTGCTCCTTGCGGGACGGGTCGGTGACGACGACGATACCGGCGCAATGACACAGCCGCGACGCCGCGGACGCCGGAAGCGTTCCACCCAGCCCGACGTCGGGGTGATCTTGCAGCCCACGTTGGACCTGCCGCAATACACCATCGCCACCGCAGAACAAGCGGACAAGATCCACGACGTGTCACTGCGAATCCTCGCCGAGGCGGGTATGGCCTTCTACGACGATTCGGCACTCGCCACGCTGCGGGCCGCCGGCGCTCGCGTGGATGACGAACAGGTGGTTCGCTTCGACCCCGAGATGGTGGAGGCGGCGCTGGCGCTGGCACCACCTCAGTTCACCCACGCCGGGCGCGATCCGGCAAGGGCCGTCACGTACGGCGGCAACAACATCGTGCTGGCTCCGGTCGCCGGCCCCCCCTACGTGATGGACGCCGAAAAGGGACGCCGCGAGGGCCAATATGCCGACCTGGTGAACTTCGTCAAAATGTCGAACGCCACCCCCTACTTGCACAACCAGGGCACCGAAATCGTGACTCCGTCCGATGTGCCGTTCCAGGAGCGCGCCCTCGACATCAACTACGCCCACATTCGGTGGGGTACCAAACCGATGATGGGCCACTACCCGGTCGGCGTGTCTGCCGAGGACAGCGTGGCGATGGCTCGGATCGTCCACGGGGCAGAGCGAGTTGCCACCGAGCATTTCCTGATGGCTGTGATCAACATCTCGAGCCCGCGCCGCCTCGACGATCGGATGCTCGGCGCCCTCCGAGCGTACGGCGGCAACAATCAGGCACTCGTGCTGACCCCCTTCATCCTGGCGGGCGCCATGGGACCCGCAGCCGTGCTCGGCACGGTGGCCCAGGCGAACGCCGAGGTGCTGGGAACCCTGGTGTACGCCCAGTTGCTCAACCCCGGGACGCCGTGCATCTACGGCCCGTTTCTGGCCACACTCGACCTGCAAAGTGGGTCGCCGGTGTTCGGAAGCGCCGAGAGCGTGCTCGCCCAGGCGCTGTGCGCCCAGATGGCGCTCTATTACGAGATGCCCTTTCGCGCCGCAGGTTCCTACGTCTCGTCGAAAACCACCGACATGCAGGCCGGAATCGAGGCCGCCATCGCCATGCTGCCGTCGATGCTGGCAAAGCCGAACTTCATCCTCCATGCGGCGGGATGGCTGGAGAACGGCCTGACCACCGGGTACGAGAAGTTCGCCATGGACCTCGAGCTGTGCGGCGTGCTCTTGGCGCTGGCTGAAGGTGTCTCCTGGGATGAAGATGAGTGGGCGCTCGACGCGGTACTCGACGAGGTGCCGCCCGGCGGTCACCATCTCGGCACGGCGCACACGCTCGACCGGTTCCGCACGGCGTTCCATCGCACTCCCCTCTTCGATCACGATTCATACGCCCAATGGGCCGCCGCCGGAGCGAACGACTCAACGACCCGCGCCACCGCCGCATGGCATGACCTGCTGGAACGTTACGAAGACCCCGGCCTCGACGACGCCATCGACGCCGAGTTGCAGGATTTCATGGCGCGGCGCCGCGCTGAGATCGAACCGGCCCAATTCCAGTAGCGCTACTCGCTGACGGTCGCCGAGCCCATCCCGATCATCAGGTCGTAGGCGATCTGGGCCGCGGCCACGATCAGCAGGGCCACCAAGAAGGCGTTGGCGGCCCACCCCGCCGCGACCATTGTGATCAGCAGCACCACAACACCGCTGGTGATCCGGGCGTAGGCCTGCTTCTTGTCCAGGTCATCGTGCCCCCGATCGGTCGCAAAGGCGAGGAGGGCCATCGCGACGAACGCCGCGGCAACCCCCGCCCCCATCATCCAGCGCCCTCCGCTCTCCGTCTCCTGGGCAACTATGAACTCGAGACCGATGCCCATGGATGTGATGGCGATTACCAGCGGTAGATGGCTGTAGATCCACACCGTCGGCTGCCACGCCTTGAGCTGACCCTCCCGGCGCCGCACGACCCTGCCTTCCTGGTTGTCGAAGTAGAGCCACCACATCGCGCTCGCAACGAGAACGCCGAGGATCCCCCCGATCGTCAGGCCCAACTCCCAATGCCCATGGGACAGTGCGGCTACCACTGCCACCAGCGACTCGCCGAGGACGAGGATCGTGAAGAGACCGAACCGCTCCGGCAGGTGCGACACGCTCAGCGGCACCTTCTTCTGATGCTCGCGGACCCGCCACGGCGTGTAGAGCTGAATCGCCAAGCCGATCGCCCACAGCACGTATTTCGTCGGCCCCGGCACCCAGATAGACACGACCCAGAACGCCAGGCCGGCAGCGAAGCCCTGCAGGTAGCCGCCGACCAATACCCGGCTGACTTCGACGTGGCGGTAAGCGCGCCAGTACATGGTCAGCAGGACCAGCCATGCCAGGACGTAGGCGACGGCAAACGATGTGAGGGAATCCTCGGCACCGATGCTGGCGGCCATCAGGGTGACCGAGACCATCTGGGCCACCGCCAGCACCCGCTGGCCCAGGTCGTCCGTGTCGTAGCGGTCGGCGTAGAACGTGTACGACGCCCACGTCCACCACAGCGCAATGAACAGGCCGATGAAGGTCCATACCCCGGCGGCATCGTGATGGCTGGCGAGACGGTGGCCGAGCTGGCCGACGGCAACGACGAAAACCAGGTCGTAGAACAGCTCCAGCCACGTAGCTTGGCGGTGGCTTTGCTCCAGCGCGGCGGTGCGCAGCCGGGGCGCCCTCACTGAAGGTATCCGCATCTCTTTCCACCTCATCGAACTCGCCGTTGATCTCCCCTCGCCAGACATTAACGCGCCGTGCGATCAGTGACCGCGTGTTACGGCAAAGGGACAGGCCCTAGGATCGCGCCATGGACGAGGGGCTGACTTTCACCGTTCTTGGCGCCCGTGGCTCGTGGCCGGTGTCGGGCCCGGACATGCTGGTCTACGGAGGGAGCACCACATCCTTCATGATCCCGCTGGGCGACAACGTCACCGTGCTCATCGACGCCGGCACAGGGGTGGCTGCAGTCGACGATCTCGATACTGCGGAACCGCAGCAGTACCACATTTTCCTGACGCACTATCACCTCGACCACATCCAGGGTCTGCAGTTCTTCAAGCCCATGTATCGGGAAGCCAACGCCTTCACTTTCTATGGGGTACCGCCCGATGCCATGAGCCTGAAAGACGCCATCGGCGGTATCTACCGGGCGCCGTGGTTTCCAGTTCCGTTGGCCGAGACGCCGTCCTCGAAGGAGTACATTGACCTGGATTTCGCTCCGATCGAAATCGGTCCACTGCGCATCACGATGGCGAAGCTGACCCATCCTCAGGGCGCCACCGGATATCGGATCGAAGGTCCCCGGGCAACGGTGGTGATCGCCACGGACCACGAAGCCGGCGACGTGGATGTCGACGACAATCTGGTGGGATTCGCTACCGGCGCCGACTACCTGCTGCACGATGCCCAGTACACGCCTCAGGAGCACCACGAGCTGTACGAGGGGTGGGGCCACAGCAGCTGGCAAGACGCCGTGAACCTCGCCGAGCGAGCCGGGGTTGGGCAACTCATCCTCACCTCGCACGACCCGTCACGGACCGATGAGGCCCTGAGCCGGCTCATCGAGCGCGCCGCCGCCAGGTTCCCGGCAACGCTCGCCGCCTACGAGGGGCTCCATTTCGCCATCTGAATCGGAGCCGGGACCGCGTGGCGCGTGCTGCGAGAGGTTCGGACCGCTAGCTGCGAGTCCGCCGTGAGGTGGTTCTTCTTTGGGCGAGGGCGACCACGACCATTGCGACAAACGCGAGCCCGAGTCCCAGAAGAACCAGGCGTGGACGAATCGCGAGCACTCCCGCGAAGATCCCCAACCCGACCCACAGAAAGCGGGGAACGTGGCGGGCTTTGGGGATGACCAGCCAGAAGACCCCGAGGATCGCGCCGGCCCGCAGTGACACCCCGCCCCACCAGAGCGAGTCCTCGCCGAAGACGCCCGTGAAGGCGCCCAAGGATCCGGCGGCCATGAGAGCCAGAGCAATAGTGCCCAATGCGGTTCGCTGCATCACGCCAGGCTAAACGGCGGGAGCCGGTGCGCCGGCTACGAGGAGTTGAGGTAGCGCCGAATCGAAGCCAATCCGGAGGCGTAGTGGTGCGTCATCTGGGCGGTGCCGTATCGGTGCTCCACCCCGACCGGGCACGCCAACCGGGCCAGACACTGCAAGGCGCAGGCGGACCCGTCGAGGACCCGAAACTCGGTACAGGCGACCACGTTGAACCCGGAGTTGGCGTCGACCGCGCCAACGGGACAGGCCGCCACGCACGGCTTGCTATCGCACGAGTCGCATGGATGGGGAAAAGTCGGCGACTCAATCATCGGTAACGGTGCGTCGACGAAGAAGGCCACGCGATGCGCCAGCCACAGCCCGTACTCGTCGTTGATGGTCAGGCCGAGCGGGGAGGCCCGCCCCCATCCGGCCAGCTCGGCCAACCGGCCCAGCGGCAGGACAGCCGGGCCCGGGTAGACGACTTGCCACGCCGGCCCGCCGAGATGATCGACGACGAAGCGCTCCGCCAGCTGTCTGGACACGTCATCGAACGGGTGGTTCGTCGCCACTCCGGCCTGTGCGATGTATTTCCAGAGCGCCGGCCCGCCCTGGCCGAGAAGCACCAGATTCTGAAAGTCGCCAACGGCTACTCCGGCGGCTGCCAGCGGATCGACGACCTCGGCGGGCAGATCCGCGACTGAGAATGTCGCCTGCATTACAAGCCCGGCGTCGCGCAACATCTGAAACCCGGACTGTGGGCCCAAGAGATCTCTCAATCGCAGCTCCGGCCAACCTAGTGGAGAGAAACCAAGCGATCCATGCGACGAAAGCCGCACGATTATTCAAGAACGAGCCGGAACCTGCCGATCACCCCATCAGGCCTTGAAACACGTTGTTAGGCAGCAAGTTGTCCGGGGAGCCTGTGACTAGTAAATCAAATGTCCCACCCTCGATCCTCATCGTGGAGGACTCCCCGCTACACGCTCGAATAATGATGACGATGCTGAGCGACATCGGCATCCCGGACTACAAAGTGGGCATGGTGCCGCAGCTGCGCGACGCCCTCATCCTGATCGAGAAGTGGCAGCCCGACTGCATCCTCCTCGATCTGACCCTGCCCGATGCCACCGGCATCGAAGCGGTTGAGGCAATTGTCGCCCACGCGCCGGAAGTGCCGGTCATCGTCGTCAGCAGCCACGACGATCCTCAGATCGCCCTCGAGGCCGTCAGGGCCGGGGCCCAGGAATTCATGTTGAAGTGGCCGGCCGATTCCAATGCATTCGCGTCACTGGTGAGCCTGGCCCTGGCGCGCCGCAGAGCAACAGATTCGGTCGCAACGGAAGCCAGACCCGCCGCCAGCTAGCGACGTCCCACGCCGGAAGCCCGTGCCACATGTGTCGTGACGCGTGATACCCCGGTGAACAGCAAAGAAGGGGCTCGAATGAGCCCCTTCTTCTGACCGGATCTCGGCTGGGTCAGTCGTCATCCCTGTCGTCGTCATCATCGTCGTCATGGTCGTTGTCATCGTCATGATCGCCATGGTCGTCGTCATCGTCGTCCTCGTGATCGCCATGGTCGTCGTCATCGTCATCGTCGTGGCCATCGGCATGGTCATCGTCGTCGACCTCGACGCTGACCTCGAGCCTGTCGTGCTCTACCTCTGCTTCGAATTCGATCTCTTGACCGAATCCCCGGCACTCGACTTCGACCTCGTTCCATCCTTGCTCATCGATGTGGCAAGACCACCCGTCGTTGGCTGCGACGTCAACGTTCACGATGCGCTTCCCGTCGAATGAGATGGTCACCTGCCCCGCATTCATCATGTCGTAGGTCTGGGTCGTGGCGCCCCGGGGCGGTGCCGTCGTCGGAGGAACCGTCTTCGGAGGAACCGTCGTCGGAGGAGCCGTCGTCGGAGGAGCCGTCGTCGGAGGAACCGTCGTCGGAGGAACCGTCGTCGGAGGAACCGTCGTCGGAGGAACCGTCGTCGTCGGAGGCGGAGGCGGAGGCGTGGAGCCGGCTACACCGGGCAAGAACCCGGCCATGATCTCGGTGATGTTGTCCGCCCCGTCGCCGTCGGAATCCATGGCTTCAATCGCCTGAAAGCCGAGCGCCGCATAGTCGGATCCGTAGCTGTTCACGGTTGCCGTCGAGGGTGATCCCGTGTGGCAGACGGCGCACTGACCCACCAGCGGGGAGTCCGGATAGGCCGCGTTGAAGTCGCCCACGAAGCTCGGCTCGGCCGAGGCGCTTCCGACGACAACCAGCATCAAGCCGGTTGCCAGCAACGTGAGTATCGACAGACCGAGAGTCTTTCGCATTTGTCCGCTCCTTTGCGAGTCCGTCGCACCGTATGGCACCTTGTGCAAAGGCTGCTTCCCACCTGGGTAAAGCCTCGGATAATTCGCGGGGACGACTGGTCCGCACCGCGTGCCGGCAATCACCGGGCCACCGCCCTCCTAGAGTCCTTCCAATGTCATGGCCGGTCACCTATAAGCGCCGTGTGCGGTATGCCGACGTCGATTCCCAGGGAATCGTGTTCAACGGCAACTACATGACCTACTACGACGATGCCATCACGGACTTGTTCCTGGCGGCGGGCATGACCGCCGACGTGACGCACGCCGCCGGCTACGACGTCGTGACTGCCCACGCCTCGATTGACTTCAAGGCGACGGCCACACTATTCGAGACACTCGAAGTCGACGTTCGCATTGGCCGCATCGGCAAGACCTCGATCACATTCGAGCTGAAATCCCGGGTGGGCGACAGAGTGACCACCGAAGCGAAGATCATCTACGTAACGGTGGACGCCCGGACGTTTCGCCCCACGCCGGTACCCGATGAGTTCATTGCGGCCATGCAAGCGATCCACACCGACCCCATAGCCCGGTAGTAAGTATCAAGTACTAAGTACTTAGTACTTGATACCTAGTACTTGGTAGGTACCCGACCTCATGGTCCGCGGTCGCGTTTAGCCTCTAGGGGTGACCACCGACGCCGTCCTCGAGGAGTCGCTCCAAGCCGAGCGGAAGGTCATCGGCCGCGGGCTGCAGTTGATCCGCCGGCAGCTAGGCCGTGCTCCCCGCCAGTTTGGGCTCGGGTTCGCCGGTACCGCGCTCTATGCCGTCATGACCATTGCGTCGGCGTACGCCATCGGCTATGCCACCGACGCAGTCCTGATCCCGTCGATCGACGCCGGCGAGGTGTCGACGGCGGGCCTCGTGGGCGCCGCCCTCCTC
>CAMYJM010000097.1 GCA_947258635.1 uncultured Acidimicrobiaceae bacterium | reverse complement strand
CTCGCCGGATCAGGCAGTTCTGAACCGCTCCTCGACCTGCCGCTATGCGTTGTTTGGTGATGTGCTCGTTCTCGTCCGATATCGGCTGTTCGGGGTGGCCAAGGCGATGTGTCTCCCCGGAGCGCAGGGGAGAAGGGCCCCGGGTGGACACATCGGACATGCCCGCCGCCCGATCACTCACCCCGCAGCGCGTTATGGCGCACTCGCCTCCGAGCCGATCCGGCAATAGCGCGCACTCGGAAGGCGCTACCTGCAGGCTCCGGCTCGAGGCTGAACTGCCGGGCGGAGCCCATCGAAATCTGGTGTCGCGTTGACCGCTCAGGCAGGGGGATCGGCGGAGTCGACGGTCAACACCAGGGGACAGTTGCGGTAGGGATGAGGCATGATCTGCATCGGTTGGCGGTAGACGGCCGACAACCGCTCCCCGGTCAAGACCTCAGCGGGAGTCCCCACGGCGGCGGCAGCGCCGTGATCGAGCAGTATCAGGCGATCCGTGTGGGCGGCGGCCAGGTTGAGGTCGTGGAGAATGGCGACGATCGCCGTTCCCTGGCGAGCCAGCGAGCGGAGCACGGTCATGACAGTCTCCTGGTGGCCGATATCGAGCGCCGAGGTCGGCTCATCCAGCAACAGGACGGGCGTCTCTTGAGCGATGACCCGGGCCAAACCGGCCCGCTGCTGTTCGCCGGTTGACAGGCTGTCCATCTCCCGGTTGGCCAGGTGGATCACGTCGGTCCTCTCCATCGCCGACTCGACGATGGCCTCGTGCTCGCCCACCTCCATCATGGCGCGGCGGTGCGGGTGGCGCCCCATAGTGACCACGTCGCGCACCGAGAACGGGTTGATGGCGACCCCGTCCGGTCCGAGGTACGCCCGCAGCTCGGCAAGGCGCTGCAGGGTCGCATGCGACGTGTCCGCTTGCTGGATCCAAGCGTGCCCGGCAGACGGGACCAGATCGCCTGCGAGGATCCTGAGAAGGGTCGTCTTGCCCGACCCATTCGGTCCGACAATCCCGAGAATGTCGCCCGCCTCCGCCATCAACGAAACCCGGTCGACGAGGGTCGCCTGGCCTCTTCGGTAAGTGACCTCCTCGGCCCGAACCGCCGGAGTCATGAGCGGCGCCGCCCGACTCGTAACAGGAACCAGATGAACACCGGCGCACCGAGGATCGCCGTCAGCAGGCCGACCGGTATCTCGACCGGCGAGGCCACGGTGCGCGCCAGCACATCGACCGCGACGACCATCACCCCGCCACCAAGCGTGGCGACGGGGATGAGCCAGCGGTGACCGGGACCGATCCACCGGCGCAATAGGAGCGGGACGATCAGTCCAACGAAGCCGATAGCGCCGCCGAGCCCCACGGCCCCGCCGACGGCAATGCCGACGCCGATCAGGATCACCGTGATGACCCGATCGACATCGACTCCGAGGTGCCGGGCCTCGGTCTCCCCCAGGGCGAGCAGGTCGAGTGAACGTGCCGAAGCGGCGATGATCGCCAGACCGGCGATCACGACCGGGGCACCGGCGCCGAGCGTCGACCAGGTCGACCCGGCCAGGCCGCCGAACACCCAGAACGTGAATGTTGGAACCCGGGGGCTGTCCCAGGCGAGCACGATTGCTCCCAGCCAGGCCAGCATGCCGAGCCCGAGAGCGAGCCCGACGAGGATGAACTGATTCGATTCCACGACTCGCCCGGCTATCCGGCGCATGACCAAGGCCGCGCCGGCACCACCCACCGCCGCCCCGACCATCATGATCACCGGCGGGCCGCCTACCGGGGTCACGGCGATCCCGGCCACTGCTCCAAGGCCGGCCGCCGGCGATATGCCGACGAGGTGGGGATCGGCCATGTGGTTGCGGAACGTGCCTTGCAGGGCGGCGCCGGCCGCTCCGAGGCCACCGCCGACAATGGCCCCTGCCAGGACTCGCGGAAGCCTGATGGCCCACAGCACCGAATCGGTGAGCCGCTCCGGGTCGTCGGTGACGCCGAGGCGGCGGCCGAGCATGTGAAACAGATCCGCCGGGCTGACTGCGACGGCGCCGCTCAACAGCCCAACGATGACGGTCAGCAGCAGGGCCCCGCTCAGAATCATCACAGCCGATCCACGACGCTGCGATCGGATGTCGGTCTCGTCGATGGAGCGGGTCACGAATCGCCGAGGATAGAGCGGAGATCCGCAATGAGCAGTTCGAGCGACTCGGCAATGCGCGGGCCGAACGTCAGGAAGTCTCCTTCCGGGTAGCCCAGCACGTGCCTGTCCCTCCCTGCCGGGGTCTCCGCGAAACCGGGGATCTCCAACAGCCCATCAATACCGCCGAGAGCATCCAGGCCCTCGCTCGTGATGATGATGACCTCGGGGGCGGCGGCAACAATGGCCTCGGGAGTCACCGAGACGGTTCCGGTAACACCGCTGGCAGCACCGACATCAACTCCACCGGCGGCCTCGATCATCGGTTGGGTGGTCATCTCGGACCCGAACAACAGCATCACGTCGGGGCCGCGGCTGTAGACGAACGCGATCTTCGGCTTCGGGCTGAGAGGCGTTGCGGCGCTCAAGGCAGTGTCGATCGCCGTTCGAATCTCTTCGGCGAGCTCCGTCCCCCGCAGCGGCACCCCGAGCGCCATCGCCAGCCCCTGCATCTTGTCGTACAGCCCCTCGAAGGTCGTAGGCACCTCGAGGATCACAACGGGCACGCCGGCGCTGCGGATCTGCTCGATTGCAACCAACGGGGAAGTCTGAGTGTCTCCGATCACCAGCGTCGGGCTCTGCGCCAGCACTGCCTCGGCATTGAGGAATCGGCCAACGCCGACCACCGGAAGCCCAACGGCCTCCGGTGGGTAGATGGTGGTGACGTCGGTTGCCACAACCGACTCACCGAAGCCAAGAATCCATACGGCCTCCGTGAGGTCCCCGGCCAGCGTCACGATGCGGCTCGTGTCGCTGATAGTCGACTCGACGAGGTCGGCGCCGATGAAGGTAGTCGCGGCCGGCGTCGCCTCAGTTGTGGAGCTGGCAGGCGCCGTGGTCGTGGTCGGAGCCGGGCTACTGCTGGCGCCGCCGACCGCAGTGGTGGTGGTCGTGGCGTCGGCCCCGGTCGAGCACGCCGCGGCGAGAACTGCCAACGCGAGCAGCAGACTCAGCTTCACGCGCACCGGGAACCTACCTCTCTATGGGCACCCGCCCCTCGCCAGGACCATCAGTGCGCAAAAGGCCTCTCGAGTGACTTTCCAAGTGTCGTCCAACTTGATTGCTTCACCGGTCTGGGGCGAATACGACGGACTGCCGCCGAAGAGCAGCTGGTAGGAAACCACAGCCGTGTCGCCATCGATTGTCACCTCGAGCGGCAGTACGCCGATGCCGCCCACGAACTCCCCGTTCACGTTGTACTGGGCAACCGTGTCTTCGAGACCCGCTGAGTCCTCGATGTACGGAGCCTTTTCCTCGAATCCCAAGACACTGTCGAGCGCGGTCGTGTAAGCGAGAACGACGGCGTCCACTTCCGGATCCTCGCCGGGCACGATCGCCGGCGCGGCAGTGGTGGTGGTCGTGGCTTCGGTCGTAGTGGTTGTGGCTTCGGTCGTAGTCGGAGCTGCAGTTGTGGTGGGGGCCACAGTGGTCGTGGGGGCTGCCGTCGTCGGAGCCGCCGTAGCCGGCGCCGCGGTCGTTGTCGTCGCCGTCCCGCCGCATGCTGCAGCCAGCAGGGCAAGCGCGACCACGGGTATTGCTCGTTTCAAGGTGGTTCCTTTCAGAGTGATCCCAGTGTGAGAATTCCAGAGTCAAGATGGACGGACAGCTTCGACTGCCGCCGGGTCAACCGCACGTGGCGGATCCGCGCGGGATCGGCAGGGCGTGCACGATGGATATCGGTACCCACACGAGGGACTTTATGGCCGGAAGCGCCCGACACCGAGTCGAGAGGGCCTGCGTCTGCCGGGTTGGGATCAGCCATCGCGGCAGCTCGCGATCCTATTTGGGCGCTACCTCTCCGGATACCCCGGATGGCCGACGAAGGTGCCTCCGGTAACAGCCACGGGAATGTGCGGCATCGACCGGCTCACCCCCCGAAGCAGCGTGTGCATGACGGCTGCAGTCTCGAGTGAAAGGGTGGTCCCGTCGCCTGCCGCCGCCGGCGTCGCCTCGAGCAGTTCGAGCGTGTTCGGATCGAGCTTGGCCTGGAAGGCCGGCGAGGTGTACTCGATGAGGCCATTCACCTCGATACGGTGGGTTTCGCCGTCGACCCGGGCCTCCATTGCCGAGTCGGAGAAGATCATGAAGGCGTTGCCCTTCTCGGCCTCGAACTCCTCCCGGTTCAGGTAGAGGCGGGGTTTGTCCCGGTACGGCTCGCCCGACGTCGGGCAGGCCGTGACACAGTTGCCGCATTCGTTGCAGAAGTCGGTGAGCACGGCGATCTGGAATTGCTGATCGGCAACGAAGGATTCCGTCCCGGCGACGGCAATGGCACCGTCGGTCACCGTCAGCGACGGAAGATCGGCTCGGACCGCCTCCATCTGGTAGGTCATCAGCGCCATGTTGGGGCATACCCCGACGCACAGGCTGCAGATCTCGTGGCAGTCGAGGCAGCGGCTCGCCTCGCGCATCGCCTCTTCCGGCGTGTAGGAGAGCACCGTCTCGTCGAATCCGTCGCGATCGTCGAGGGGGGTGAAGCGGATCGGCACCCGATACTCACGCCGCGCCCGGCGCACCACCATGTCATGCAGGTCCACGGGGCGCTCCTCGGCGACCGGCATCACCCGGGGTGAACCGTGGTGGGCCATGATGGCGGCGGCGACCCGCTTGCCGTCGGCGGCGGCCTTGACGATCGATGACGGGCCGTCCGCCGCCACGTCACCCCCGGCGTACACGCCCGGGACGGACGATTCGAATGTTTCGGGATCGACCTCGATGTACCCGCGGCTCGTCAGCACGGGCGTGTCGTCTCCGAAGAAGTCGAGCACGGAATGCTGGCTGATGGCCAGGATCAGCGTGTCGAGCTCGATCTCGAACTCGGAATCCGGCACGTCGAACGGGATCTTGCGGCCCGAGTCGTCGCGTTCGCCGCGGTACTCGGTGCGGGTGCATACCAGCCCGGCGAGCTTGCCGGCTGCGACGTGCAGGGCCGCCGGCTTGACCAGCTCGACGATGTTGATGCCCTCCTCGAGGCAGGCGTGGATCTCCTCGGGGTCGGCCGGCATCTGATCGATGGTCCGCCGGTAGATGAGATGCACCTCATCGGCACCGACCCGGCGAGCCGAGCGCACACAGTCCATGGCGGTGTCGCCTGCCCCGACGACACCGACCCGTGCGCCGATCGGCACCGGGTGCCCCTCGCGCACGCTGCGCAGGAACGTGATGCCGTCGAGCATCCCGGAGGCCTCCTCACCCGGTAGGTTGAGCCTCTTGGCCAGCTGGGCGCCCACCGCGATAAACACCGCAACGTACCCGTCGTCACGGAGATCCTCGATCGTGAAGTCGACACCGGCCTGCTGGTTGTAGCGGATCTCGACGCCCAGCTCCTCCAGGATCGCCATGTCCTGGTCGATCTCATGCTGGGGCAGCCGGTATGAGGGGATCGCCCCGCCCACCATGCCCCCGGCATATGGGTGAGCTTCGAACACGGTGACGTCGAAGCCCGCATGGCCGAGCTCTTCGGCGGCGGCGAGGCCGGCCGGGCCGGCGCCGACGATCGCCACCTTGGTCCCGGTGCTCGGGTTGCGGGTGAACAGCACCGGCTGCTCCTCGTGCTCCATGATGAAGCGCTTGATATGCCGGATCGCCAGCGGCTGGTCGTAGTGGGTGCGGATGCACGTGTTCTCACAGAGGTGGTCGCACACCCGGCCGAGGATCGACGGCAGCGGATTGTCCTCGCGCGTCAGCTGTACCGCCTTGAGGAAGTTGCCCTCGCGCACGGCGTTCATGTATTGCGGCACCTTCTGGTCGACCGGGCACTCGTCCACGCATGGCGCCTCGATGCAGTCGAAGTAGTCGAGCTCACGGGAAGTCTTCGACCGATCCATACGGAACGAGTGCTTCCGATAGCGCCAGTCGACACGGACTTCGTCGGCGTACTCCCGGAGGTTGATCCGCGCCAGCACCTTGACGACGAGAGCCACCAGCTCAGCGGTCCGGGCCTCGTCGAGCCCGAGGTCGCCCGCCCACGAGGTGACCGCGCCGGCGAGCGGGCCATCACCGGTGAACCCGGTCAGTGTGGCCTGGAGATCGGCACACTGCTCCATCGTCAGGTTGAGGCCGCTGTCGGTGAGAGCGGCGTAGCGCAGCAGCGGAGCAAACTGGGTGAGGCCGGGAGAGGCAACCGCAGTTTTGGCGATGAAGTCGGCGGTGTCGACGGCGCTCACCTGGTCGTAGCCGGCCGCGGTGTTCTCCATGTACTGGAGCATCCGCAGGTAGCCGCCGGACTTGAGCAGGTCCGAGCAGACAGTGATGGTCCGCATGCCGGATGCCAGTAGATCGGCGACGTTGAAGCAGTCCGCCCCACCGGCGAACGACAGCATGAGGTCGCCGTGGAACTCCTCGGAGATCTGCGACGCCAGGTTGGTCGTGACGGCGTGCAGCGCACGGCCCGAGAGATACATCATCTCGTCCTTGTCGAACACGGGGCGCCAGTTGTTGACTTCCAGCGTGTTAGTGAGTTTGAGGCCGAAGGTCAGATCCCGAGCGGCGGCCACCCGGCGCAGGTTGTGGAACATGGGAACTGCATCGACGTACATGAGGTCGTGGCCGAACGCCTCGTCCGGGATCGGGACATCGTCGAACTCCAGCGAGTCGTTGATGATCCCCCGTACCCGGTCGGCGCCCAGCAGCGTCGGGTTGCACTTCACCGAGGTGTGGAGGCCGCGCTCTTCGAGGAGGTACAGCGAGATTTTCTCGATCTCGTCCGGCGGGCAGCCGTGCATCGTGGAAAGCGTGATGGTGTCCGACAGCTGAGTGGGGATGTCGATGTCGCGCACCGCCGGATAGCGCTTGGCCACGATGTCGACATGGGCGGGCAGGTACTCGGACGCGTCGGCCATCGTGTCGAAGTACCACTGCACGTTGGGCCGCAGCATGCCTTCGAGGTTGTAGCCGACGCTCATGTTGAAGACCATGCCGGGCCGGTCGCCGTGCCAGCCGAACTTGTGGTGCAGGGCGTGGATGAGTACCCAGGCCCGCAGGTACTCATCGAACGATTCGAAGACCTTGAGCTCCTGGGACCACTCGACGTTGTAGCCCTCGTCCTCGACATCGATGCACGGCTTGCTGACGTCGAGCTCGTCGAGCGTCTGGATCGTTTTCAGCTCGATGAGCCGGGCGCCGACGAGCCAGGAGACGATGATGTTCTGCGCCATCTGGGTGTGCGGTCCGGCGGCGACGCCGAAGGGCGTATCCAGCTCGACGCCGTACTCGTGGAGCCGGAAGCGGTGGTCGGGGCTCGGCACGAAGAACGCGGCACGGGGCACGTAGAACAACGAGTCCTTGTCCTCCAACTCGGTGAAGACCCAGTCGGTGAGCTGCTCCATCGAGATCGGATGGAATCGGTCGGACATTCGGCCTCCTTGCAGTCGGCGTACTCAGTATCCGGTCCTCAGTACTCACTACTCAATTCTGTCTGCGGCCACCATCTCAAAGGCGGGCATGGAGCCGGGCAGCCTGTTCGGCGGCCTTGGCTCTCACCTCATTCGCGTCGACCTTGGTCGGCTTGCCGGCGGCGAAAACGACCTCACCGCCCACGGTGACGTCGAGCGGGCGGATGCCCGGTGTGAAGGCGATGTGCCACGGGTCCATCGGGTCGTACGAACAGGTGACCTCGTCGTCGCGAGCCTCCGGGATGATGCTCCAGCCGTTCTCGAGCCAGCCCCACGCCGGGTCGGGC
>CAMYJM010000096.1:1445-9347 GCA_947258635.1 uncultured Acidimicrobiaceae bacterium | reverse complement strand
TTCCCTGGTACCGGGTACTGGGCCGCCAGTTCGTGGATGTGCTGATCTTCATCCTGGCGGTGGCGGCGACAGTGTCTCTTGTGCTTGGCGAGCTGGTCGACGCGGCAACCATCGCGGTGATCATGGTCCTCAACGGCGTGTTCGGCTTCGCTCAGGAGTGGCGCGCCGAGAAGGCCATAGAGGCCCTCCAGGAGATGTTGGCGCAGCATGCGTCGGTGGTTCGCGACGGTCATCACGACGCCATCGACGCCACCGGGCTGGTGCCGGGCGACATCGTCATCATCGAGGTCGGCGACCTCATCCCCGCCGACCTGCGGATCGTCGAGGCAGTGGATCTCACCGTTGACGAGTCGGCGCTCACCGGTGAGTCGGAATCCGTTGCGAAGCGAGCCGCCGCGGTAGCCGCCGATGCCCCGCTGGCGGTGCGGGCCTCGATGGCATGGATGGGAACGTCTGTGACCAACGGCCGGGCCCGCGGAATCGCCGTGGCGACGGGCGAACAGACCGAGTTCGGCCGCATCGCCGCTCTGACCCGGGCCGTGGACCGCGAGCCGACTCCGTTGCAGCGACAGCTGGCGGCCCTCGGGAAGTGGCTGGGACTGTTCGCAATTGCGCTGTCGCTGGTGGTCGCCGTGGTCGGCTGGCTGAGCGGCCGCGACCTGCGAGAGATGTTCTTCACAGGTGTGTCATTGGCGGTCGCCGTAGTTCCCGAAGGCCTCCCGGCGGTGGTGACCATCACCCTGGCCCTCGGCATTCGCCGCATGGCGGAACACCGCGCCCTGTTGCGCCGGCTCCAGGCGGCGGAGACACTGGGCTCGGCCACCGTCATCTGCACCGACAAGACCGGAACCCTCACGCAGAATGAGATGACGGTGCGCAAGCTGTGGGTGCCATCAGGGATCGTTGAAGCCACCGGGGTGGGCTACTCACCGAGCGGAGCGTTTCTGTCCGACGCCGCCACCGAACGGGAACTGGCGGTCGCTCTCGAGACTGCCGTCTGGTGCAACCACGCTCGAGTCGAAGAGGATCACCGTGGCTGGCAGGCCTTCGGAGAGCCCACCGAGGCGGCGCTGATCACCGCCGCCGCCAAGGCGGGCGTAGCCATCGCCACGCGACCCGCCGGGGAGTTCTCATTCAGCTCGAACCGGAAGCGTATGACGATCATGGAGGAAACCGAGTCGGACCGCGTTGCCCACGTCAAGGGCGCACCGGAGGTGATCATCGACCGTTGTGTCGCGATCGGCTGGGGTGAGTCCGCCCGGCCGCTCGACGCGGCCGAGCGCGACCAGATCCGGAGGACCTACGAGAGTTTCGCCACCCAGGGGTACCGCACCCTCGCCCTGGCCCGGCGCCGGCTGCGGCCTGAGGTCCGTCTCGACGCCGAATCCGTTGAGCAGCAGCTCCATCTCCTCGGCATTGCCGCCATCCTCGACCCGCCCCGCACCGAGGTGCCGGAGGCGGTTGCCTCGGCCCACGGCGCCGGGATCAAGGTGGTCGTCATCACGGGCGATGCCCCCGAGACGGCGCTGGCGATTGCCGAGCGGGTTGGGCTCCAGGCGGACCAGGCGCTTCCGGGAACGGCTCTCGACACCGCGACCGACGCCCAGCTCCGTGACGCCATCAATGCGGGCGCGGTTTTCGCCCGGACGACACCGGAACACAAGTTGCGCATAGTTGAGCTGCTGCAACGGGACGGCGCGGTGGTTGCGATGACCGGTGACGGCGTCAACGACGCCCCGGCGCTCAAGAAGGCCGACATCGGGATCGCCATGGGGATGCGGGGAACGGATGTCGCGCGCGGCGCCGCCGACCTCGTGCTCACCGACGACAACTTCGCTTCGATCGTCGGCGCCGTGGCCGAAGGGCGCCGCCAGTACGACAACATCCAGAAGTTCATCCGATATCTGCTGTCGTCGAACACCGGCGAGGTCATCGCGGTGCTCACCAACATCCTCCTGCAAGCACCGCTGATACTGCTGCCGGTGCAGATACTCTGGATGAACCTCGTCACCGACGGGTTGACCGCACTGGCGCTCGGGGTGGAGCCGGCCGAGGACGGCATCATGGCGCGGCCCCCGCGGGATCCACGCCGCCCGATCCTGACGCGAGAGAGCGTCGCCAACATCGTCGGATTCGGAGCCTACGTCGGCCTCGGCTCGCTCTTCCTCTTCCACCTCTACCGCGCCGGATTCGACCAGGGCCTGGGTAAGGCACAGACAATGGCCTTCACCGGAATGGTGCTGCTGGAGCACATGAACGTGTTCAACTTTCGCGCGCTGCACACCCCGATGCGGCAGGTTGGCTTCTTCTCCAATCCGTGGCTGTTGGCGGCCTGGGCGGTGACGATCCTGCTGCAGGCGGCCGTCGTGTACGTGCCGTTCCTGCAGACGGCGTTCGGCACGGTGGCGCTGACTTTCTTCGATTGGCTGTGGGTGATCGGCGTGGCGGTGCCCATCTTCCTCGGCGGTGAGCTGATCAAGGCCCGCAGGTGGCGACAGCAATCGGCCGAGCCCCCGAGCCTCCGATGATGAGCGGCTCATCCGGCGCGGTCCATCGCGGAAAACCCGTCCGCCGGTATCGTCTGTTCGTATGGCGACCACTCTCGACGCCCTCTCGTCGATTCGGGCTTTCAACCGTTTCGAATTGAAATACGTCATCGGTCGCGACCAGATCGGCCCGATCCGCACCGATCTCGCCGCCAACCTCGACGCCGATCCGCACAGCCCGGACGGCTCGTATGCGGTATGGAGCCTCTACTACGACACTCCCGATCTCACGTTCTACTGGGAGAAGATCGACGGCATCCGATTCCGTCGCAAGCTGCGCATCCGCCATTACGGCAGTCCCGCGAGTCTCAAGCCCACCCATCCGGTCCGGGTCGAGATCAAGCAACGCATCAATCGTGTCACTCAGAAGCGGCGGTTGGCTCTCCCCTACCGGGCGGCGCGGGCCCTCTGTGACGACCACACACCCCCCGAGCCAACCGACCCGTACGAACGTGCCGTCGCCGACGAGGTCCTCTCGCTCGTCGCCGGGCTCGACCTGCAACCGACGTCGGTCGTGGGATACCAGCGGCTGGCCTTGGTCGGCCGCGATACCGACGGGGGCCTCCGGGTGACGTTCGACACCCGGGTGCGCGGCCGCCGGACGGATCTCGGCCTGGCCGCCACCGTGGAGACCGAAGCGATCCTGCCGCCCGACATGGCCATCGTCGAAGTCAAGGTCAACGAGCGCGTCCCCTACTGGCTCACGGCCAAGATCGCCCGCCACAACATGCAGCTCGTCAGGATCTCGAAGTACTGCACGAGCGTCGAAGGAACATTGCCGCCCGGATTGCGGCTCAGAGCCGAGGAACCAGCATGATCGCAACCAGCATGACCATCGCCCAGACCATATTCGACAACGTCGACGATCTGACGGCCACCTTCAGCGTCGGCGATATCGCGATCTCGCTCGCTCTCGCCGCGGTGCTCACGATCGTCATCGCTTATGTCTACAGGGCGACTCACCACGGGGTTTCGTATAGCCAGTCGTATGTGCAAACCCTCGTGCTGCTGGGGATTCTGGTTTCGCTGATCATGCTCGTCGTCGGCTCCAATATCGCTCGAGCTTTCACGCTGGTCGGGGCCCTGTCCATCGTCCGCTTTCGCAATGCAGTCAAGGAAACCCGCGACGTCGGGTTCATCTTCTTCGCAATGGCCATCGGCATGGCGACCGGTACCCGGTTCTACCTCCTGGCGGCCATCGCCACTGCGGTCATCTCGCTGATAGTCCTGGTGATGGATCGCTTGAACATGTTCAGCCTCGACGTACAGAGCCAGATCGTGAAGGTGCAAGTTCCCCCCGACGTCGACCCGGCTGTACTGGATCCAGCGTTCCTGGCGCATACCGACCGGGTCGAGCTGATCAGCGCCGAGTCGATCCGGGGCGGCGCCCTGACGGAGCTGCTGTTCGCCGTGAGGCTGAAACGCGGCACCGTCCCGACGGCGCTGCTCAACGATTTGCGGGCCAAGACCAGTGGCCAGAAGGTGACGCTGCTCACCGGCTACGATCGCACCGACCTGTGAACCGCGCCTACCGCTGGAAACGGCACTGGAAACTGGTGGCCTCGTTGATCGTCGTCCTCGTGCTGTTGCTGACCGTCTTCGGCAACGTTGCGATCACCATCCCGGAATAAGCGACTGGCCGAAGGGTTCGCAGTGGCCTGGACCAATCCCGCACGGAGAGGAGACAGTGGTGCCCGTAAACGATCAGATCATCGAAGAGTTCCGAGCGAACGACGGAAAGGTAGGCGGCTTCTTCGAGGGCCGAGCTCTCCTGCTCCTGCATTCGACGGGAGCTAGATCAGGACTGGAGCGGGTCAATCCGCTCGTCTACATCACCGATGCCGGCCGCTATGTGGTCGCCGCGTCCAAGGGCGGGGCCGACACCCACCCCGATTGGTACTTCAACGTACGAGCGAACCCCACGGTTTCGCTCGAGGTCGGCACCAAGACCATCGAGGCGCGCGCAATTTTCCCGGAAGGTGCTGAGCGCGACGGGCTCTACGCCAAGCTCGCCGCGCGATATCCGTTCTTCACCGACTACGAACGGAAGACCGCCCGAACCATCCCGGTAGTGGCCCTGGAAGCGATCGGCTGACCGCCCAGGCGCCCGTCCACTAGATTCCGCGCCATGGATTCACCTAGCTCCGGCCTGGCCACCGCCGTCGTCATCGGCATCGGCGAGATGGGCGGCGTCTTCTCGCGGGCCCTACTCAGATCCGGCCACATGGTCGTCCCGGTCACGAGACAGGCCGACGTCGCCGCGATCGCGGCCGCGTTCCCCGAACCCGACATCGTTTTGATCACGGTCGGCGAATCCGATCTCGCCGCCGTGCTGGAGGCTCTGCCTCCCGCCTGGAAGCGGCGCGCCGGCCTGCTACAAAACGAGCTGCTCCCTCGCGACTGGGAAGCGCACGGCATCGTCGACCCGACCGTTGCGGTCGTGTGGTTCGAGAAGAAGCCCGGCCAGGACGTCAAGGTCATCATTCCGTCTCCCATCGGCGGTCCGTACGCGCCGCGGCTGAGTGCCGCCCTCGACGCGATCGGCATCCCCGGCACGGTCGTCGTCGACCCTGCCGAACTCACCGCCGAGCTCGTGACCAAGAACCTCTACATCCTCACTGTCAATATCGGTGGTCTCGTCACGGGCGGCACCGTTGGCGACCTGTGGAACAACCACCGAGCCTTCGCCGCCGAGGTGGCCGATGAGGTCCTCGCCATCCAGGCGTGGCTCACGGGTCGGGATCTCGATCACGCCCGCCACATTGCGGGGATGGAGCAGGCCATCGCGGGCGATCCCGACCACACGGCCACCGGGCGCAGTGCCCCTGCTCGGCTGGCCCGGGCGCTGCACAACGCCGCCCATGCCGGAATCGAGACGCCGCGGCTCGCGGCCATCGCCACTGAGCACAGCATCGATTCCTCAGGGACCGGCTAAGTAGCGGTTGGCTCGCTCGCGGCGGACGCCTGCCACAGCCGGGCAGCTCCAAGCACGCCGCTGGAATCGCCGTGGGCCGCTTTCACCAGCCGGGTGAGCACGGTCCCACCGAAAACGTACCGGCTCCACATCCGAGGTATCGCTTCATAGATCGATTCGATGTTCGACACTCCCCCACCCAAGACGATCGAGTCGGGATCGACGATGTTGATCACACCGGCCAGGGCACGCGCCAGCCGATCGTGGAACAAGTCCATGGTGATGCCAGCGGCCGCGTCGCCGGCGGCGACCGCGGAGGCGATGTCGGCAGGGGACAGCGCAGCGCCACCCCGACGTCTGTGGTCGGCCGCGATTCCAGGGCCCGACAGAAAGGTCTCGACGCACCCCTGCCGGCCGCAGTAGCAGTCGGGGCCCGGCGCCTCGGCCAGGGTCATCCACGGCAGCTGGTTGTGGCCCCATTCCCCGGCGATCCGGTTGGGGCCGCCGACGAGACGACCACTGACGACGATGCCGCCGCCCACGCCCGTTCCCAGAATGACCCCGAATACCACACCGGCGCCCGCCGCGGCACCATCGTGCGCCTCGGAAACGGTGAAGCAATCGGCGTCGTTGGCCATCGAGATCTCCCGCGACAGGGCCGCCGCCAGGTCCTTATCGAGTGGCCGGCCATTGAGCGCGGTCGAGTTGGAGTTCTTCATGAGCCCGCTCACCGGATCGATCGTTCCGGGCGTTCCCAGCCCGATCGAGGCAGCCGCACCGGCCGCGGCTTCGAGCTCGGCCACCATCGCCACGATGAGATCCACCGTGGCCTGGTAGTCGCCGATCGGAGTGGGGCGCCGGAATCGCAGCAGCTCTGAGCCACTCTCACTCAGCGCGATGGCTTCTACTTTGGTACCGCCGAGGTCGAGGCCAATACGCATCGCCGCATCGTAGGCCGGACGAATCCCTCAAAGCGCCAAGTGGGGACACCGATCTACTAGTGCGCCACCCACACCGTCCGGCGCACCGGAAGGTCTTGACGTGTCGAAACTGAAACTCACCATGACCAGCCTGCTGCTGGCCGGCGCCATGCTGATCTCCGTCGGAATCGGGTCGAGCGGCGCCGCCCCACCTCCGCGGCTGATCCAGGAGAGCGCGGCCCCAACAGACGAGCCGCCGGTCGCCCCGACTGCGGCACCCGTCACTCCCCTCGCCGGCTTTGCGATGGTGTCGCCGGAGAAGCCCTGGATCACGGAGTTGCGCCTCCCGGTGATCCTCCAGAACCCGGGGCCCTTCGCCGCCCCAGCCGATCTGTCGGCTCTCGGCGGGCTCCGCTTCAGCGTTCGCGATACGGCCGGCAACCTCCACGGCCTCGACACCGCCCACCCCCAACGCGGTGCCCAACCCAACCACTCCCTGCGAACCATCGAGCCCGAGATGGCGGCCCGATGGATCTTGGGTTTCCAAGTCCCGACGCCCCGGGCCACCGGCCTGACCCTGGAGCTGCATTTTGGCCCCCAGGTGGTGGAATCCTGGCCTGTCGATGACCTTCCCCGCTCGATCACAGCTGCGGCGGCATCGCACGGCGCCGGACCCGCCGTGACTCTGGGCCAGGAATTCGACTGGGCCGCCGACGTCACCGCGACGCCGCGCGAAGTCGGATCTCTCGTCTGCGGCGATCCCACCATCGAGACGGTCACCCAGATCGTCGCGGTTGCCTTCGAGGTGAGCAATGCCGGATCAAGCGAGGTGCGCTGGCCGGGCTACGTCCATCGGGACGGTGCGTCCATGGCGCAGTGGGCCGATGGGACGGCGGCCGACATGAGTATGGAGACTTACGTCGGCGACGCCGAGATGTTCCCGCGTGTTTCGACCTCGGCCGTCAGGCTCCCCGCCACCGTGACGACCCGACGTGCCATGGTGTTCGCCGCTCCCCGCGACGGTCGCTTCACGAACACGGCAACGCTGCCGGTAGGGGTATCGCTCCGCACCGGTAACGGCACCGTGTGGCTCGATCTGAGCGGAGCCACCGCGACCCTGCCGATGAGCCCGGCCTTCTGCGACCTGGGGTTCCTCGGAGCCCCAATTCCCTTCAGCTTCTCGCCCGCCGCCAAGTTCGCGGTAGGCGGCGAGGGCCCGGTCGCCGACGTCGCCGCTGGCAACGCCGCAGCCCAGAGCGTGATCACGGAAGCGCTGGCCGGCGCCGCGCTCTACTACGACTCCCACGGGCAATCGTTCGCCGGTCTGACCGGTGACGACCTCGTCGCTCGAGCGCCGCGGCTCACCTTCGTCGGCCACGAAGTTGGCGAGGTTCTCGCCGGGGACCCGGGCAGCGTCTACTTCGCAACCAGGGCCGACAACGACAAGTTCCTCTACGTGGTGACCCGAGCGCTTTCGGGACGCTGGTTCTGCGCTGGGATCACTCCACACAGTGCGGCGATT
>CAMYJM010000096.1:0-1390 GCA_947258635.1 uncultured Acidimicrobiaceae bacterium | reverse complement strand
AGGCGACGGCATGGACCTGGCGACAGTCGCTCCCTTGTGCTACCCCACAACCGAGGTCGAAGACACAAGCTGACCGCCGGCCTACGACGGCGCGAGATACGGCGCCCAAGCCGGATCGACCCGGCTCCCCGATTGCACCAGCACCCAGCTGTTGCGGCGCGGCGCCCGCGGCGGGTGGTGCAATCTGAGGCCGGCTTCGGAAGGGGTGCGGCCGCCTTTCTTCGTGTTGCAGCGCCGGCAGCTCGCCACCACGTTCTCCCAAACGTGCTCGCCGCCCTGCGACCGGGGGACGACGTGGTCGACGTTCTCGGCCGGCCGCGAGCAGTATTGGCACGAGTAGTCGTCGCGCAAGAAGATGGCCTTACGATTCAGCGGCACCCGGCGCGCCCGGGGCACTCTGACATAGGTACGAAGTCGGACTACGGACGGCGATGACATCGTTATGTGCTCCGAGTGCCACACCATGCCATTCGTCTCGATCACATCGGCGCGATCGCGCATCACGAGCACGATGGCGCGTCGCGTCGATACCACCGACAGTGGCTCGTAGCTTGCATTCAGCACCAGCGCCCTAGCCATTGCGAAAGGCTACCAGTCAGCGCGGTGTGCGCCTGCGCGCCCTCGGACGCGACGTCACGCGGCCTGATCTGCGTCGGGTGAAGTCCCGGCGGCTGCGAGAACCCGGGCCATCGCTCGCGTCAGAACAGCCGCCTCCTCGGCGGTGATGTGCGCCGCGAAATGCTGTCTGATGCCGCGGAGATGAACCCGCCCGGCCTCGAGGAACACCTTACGCCCACTATCGGTCATCATCAGCTCGAGGCCGCGCCGGTCCGACGGGCAGCGCACCCGCTCGACGAGGCTTGCCGCCTCCATCCGGTCGACGAAGCGCGTTGCGGCACTGCGGCTGAGGAGCAGCGAGTCGGCCAGCTCGTGCATCCGCAGCCGACCCGTCGGCGACTCCTGCAGGTGCAGCAGCACTTCGTACCAGGCCAGCGGCAGGCCGACCTCTGCCTCCATCTCGCCGGCCAGCCGATCGAGGACGGCAGTCTGCGCCCGGAGCAGCGCCCGCCAGGGGCCAACGATCTCTTGTTTGGTAGCCACCTGATGAAGCTACCCCGACAGATATTTAGTTGCAAGTTGCAACAATATGGAATACCGTTGCGGCTCGCGACAGTTGCGTCCGACAACCATTGTGCAACCGAAGGAGTTGACCCATGCCCGAGACCCCCCTCCCCGAATCCGGTACCTGGAACCTGGACCCCGCCCACACTTCGATCGAGTTCGTGGCTCGCCATCTCATGGTGACCAAGGTGCGTGGCGGCTTCGGCAGTTTCAGCGGCACCATCGAGATCGCCGAGAACCCGACCGATTCCGGCATTCACATCGAAGT
>CAMYJM010000095.1 GCA_947258635.1 uncultured Acidimicrobiaceae bacterium | reverse complement strand
CCGACTGGATCGAGAGCCGCGTGGGTCCCGACCGGCTGCGCCGCACGTACGCTTTCGCCACCTTGCAGCGGGCCGGAGCGATCGTCGTCGGGGGCTCGGATTCGCCGGTCGAGGCGCCCAACCCCTGGGAGGCCATGGCGCTCACCCGCGACCGTGCCGGAATCGTGCCCGAGGAGGCACTCAGTGCGGCCGAGGCTCTGGAGATGTACACCACGGCGGCGGCACAAGCTCTGGGCGAACCGCCGCCGCTCGCCGCGGGCAGCCCGGCCGACCTCGTTGTGGTGGATCGCGATCCGCTGGCCGCCACGCCGGACGAGCTACGCGCCACGGAGGTCCTGGCGACCTACGTTGGCGGAGAGATGGTGGACGTCACCGGCGCCGGTCTGTGGTGGATCGCCGGGTAGCCGGGCACGAAGGTGGCGGTGTAGCGCAAGAGGGAGATCATCGCCGTTGTTACCGCGACGTTCGAGCGATAGTGACGAACGTGACCACACCCTCATTATCGAGGTCCGAGCTCACTACGTCGCGGCCGACCGTGATAGTGATGAGGTCGGCGGAATCGTCGGCGAGCGTGTTGGTGTAGACAAACCCGCCGCTGCCGGACTGCTGACGCTGGTAGCCGCCCTCTTGCGACGTGAAGTCGTCAAAGAATGAAACGATTCGATCGATCTCACCGGCCGGGTAGTCGAGGATCACCTGGTCGTCAGCTGCATAGGCCACATAGACGACGCCGCCGGGCACGTTCATCACCGAGAACTCGCCCAGATCCGCCGACCCCGATCCACCTCCCGACCCGGCGTTGGCAACGACGTCAGAGTCGCCGGCCTCAATCTCAGTACCGTCGGCGCCGGCATCCTCCCCGCCCCCACAACCCACGAGGAGGACGACCGCCACTACGGCCATGAGCACGAGCGATCTCCACGCCGTCTCGAGCCGCCTCCCCTCGGTCATGCCGACAACTCCATCCGCTCCGTCGCAGCTCGCACAAATGCGAGCGCGTACCAACTTAGGGCGGTCATCCTCACCGATGAATACGTCATTCGACGTAGCCGGCTCAGATCAGCGAGCGAACCCTGGCGACGGCGCTGGCGCGGTTGTCGACTTCGAGGGTTCGGTAAACCGCCTCGAGGTGTTTCTTCACGGTTCCCTCGGCGACACCGAGACGGCGAGCGATTTGCTGGTTAGTACCGCCATAAGCCAATGCGACGGCGACGTCGATCTGCCTCGGTGTCAGCCCGGCTGCGGCGAGCGGCCTGGTGTCGGTCGCCGTTGCCGAGCGCACGAGCACGACATGAGGCCCGGCCGGACTGGGAACAACGCTCCCGGCTGCTCCGTCCGGATGTTCCGAGAGGAGCACCGGCGGCGACGCACCGCCGGCTGTAACCAGTCGTAGCCGATGACCTTCTCGAGGAACGTGGGCTCCAAGGAGGCCGGGATGTGGTGTCCCTTCTGCAGATCGACACCGACGTCCCGGAGGACCTCGGTGGTTCCCTCGGTGAGTTCTGCGATCTCACCGTCGTCGCTCACGAGCGCCACCGACCAGCCGGTGGCGCTCAGCGCGCTCTGGAGGAGCTCGGAACCCATTCTCAGCTGTGCCGCTCGGTAGCCGTGCCAACGCCTCAAGGCAGCCGGAACGGCAACCGATTCACACCACATGAGCCTTCCCTTCATGATTGGATACGTGCTCGGTGAGCACGGCCGTCAGTCGGCGCGCCTCGCCACCCAGGCGGGTTCCCGCAGCGGGCCGAGCACCGAAGACCTATTCGGTATCGAGGATCGTGTCGACCGCCTCACCCTGATTGTGGCTGCCATGTGGTCGCTGCTCGAGGAGCAGGGTCTCACCGAGGAGCAACTCCATGAGCGGATTCGGGCCCTGGACGAGGCCGACGGTGTCCCGGACGGGAAGATGACGCCCCAGCCCACCACGTGTCGCAGCTGCGCCGCCAAGGTCGGCGCCGGCCTCGCCGCGTGCCAGTTCTGCGGCACGGCGGTCGCGGCGACTGCACAGCCCGGACCGTTCGATGGCGTCTAGGTAGCTTCAGAAGCCGGCCGATCGCGGAGGGGCGGAACTCACCCGTCGCGGTGGCTCGTTGTGGCGACGTCGTGAAGGCGCGACTACGAAGCGGCCGCAACCAGAGACGGCGGACACCGGCCCTCGACTGCAAGGGGTTCGGGGGGCTGCTGCGCCGGATCGATTCGTAGGATCATGCCGGCGCCCCGAGTTCCGGTTCCCGACTCGAGCAGAACCCATTGCCCCTCGATCTGCTTCTTGGCGATGACGTCATTGCCAGTTCCGACGCAGTTGATCAGTTCGACGCCCCAGCCGTGCTCCTGCACCGCTTGGGCCAGCGACACCGAGGCCGCTTCCCAGTTGCCGGTCACGTCGTGCAGCTGGGTGACCATGGGGCTGGGTCCGCCGCGCTCGGCGGTGAGCCGGCCGTTGCTCAGGCCGGCGATCCGGGCACTGAGGATCGACTCGCCTTGGAGATCGGCCAGTGTGGGGCCTGCCGGCTGTGAAGAGCAACTCGCCGACACCAGGGCAAGGAACGACGCCATCATCAGCGCAAGCCGGCAGCCTCCGGAGTAGGCCCTAGCCATCGGCCGCGGCAGAGCCGCAGCGGGGGCACAGGTAGCCTTCGCCACCGAAGCGCATGTCGTCCACGTCATGGCGGGCACACCCGGAGCACCGGGCCGCGATGAAGTCTTCGGCAATCGCGGCCGCCGGCCCGTCGGCGGCGAGCAGATCTGTCACCAGGACGGCGGCATTGGTTCCGTTCTTCACGGCGGCGAGCCTAACCGTGCCGCGCGACAAGTCTGGTCAGGCAAGCAGTTCACGAAGCGGCCCGGCGGCATCTTCATACTCGGCGTGCTCACCCGTTTCCTTCTTGCTGTAGATGAGTTTGTCGTCGGCCATCACTTCGAACACCCCGCCCCGGCTGGGAATGAGAGTGATGCCTTCTATCTTGTGCTCGAATTCTTCGAGCAGGCCTGAGACCATGCCAACTGCACGGTCGGTATAGCCTCAGGCCGCGCAGTACTCGATTGATAGTTTCATGCCGGCGAGTTTACCGGTGACATCGGGGCTCTCATCGCACGAGGCCCATCGGGTAGCTGTCGAGGCGTTCCGGGCCCGACTCCGTCACGATGATCTGCTGCTCCAGCTTGATGCCTTCGCCACCGTCTCTGCGGCCGACGAATGCCTCAACGGCGAACACGTTGCCCACCTCGACGACTCCGTCGAATCCGGTGCGATCCCACAGCTCCCGCATGTAGATCGACGGGTACTCGTCGCAGATTCCCACGCCGTGAGCGACAACCGTGTAACCGTTGAATTCGTCGACCGCCGGGTACGTGCACCGCTCTGTTATGTCGCGATAGGTGGCGCCGGCCTGGAACAACGGGATATTGGCCTCGATCGATTCGAGGGCCCGGGCGTAGACGTCGGCCTGGTTGGCGTTGGGGCGCCCCCCGCCGCAGAGCCACGACCTGCTGATGTCGACGCACATGCCGTACGCCCCGATGAGATCGGTATCGAAAGCCATGATCTCGCCGGCCGCCACCACTTTGCGGCTCGCCTCCTGATACCAGGGATTGGTACGGTTGCCCGACGCCAGCAGTCTGGTTTCGATCCACTCGCCGAATCGGAGGAAGTTGGCCTGCTGCAGCTTGGCCCAGAGCTCGACCTCGGTGACACCCGGCTCGAATATCGCCCGCATCTCGTCGATATCTCGCTGGCAAGAGTCGACGGCGCATCGCATCGCCTTGAGCTCGTCCGGGCCCTTGACCAGCCTGGCGTTCTCGAGCAGCCGCTGCCCGCTGACCAGGTCGACGCCACGCTTCTCGAGCGCCCGTATGGCGTCGAGGCTCAGCATGTCAATGGCGAGCCGCCTGCTTCCCGACCGGGAGGAATCATCGATTAGCTCGAGAATCTCATCGGCCCACCTGCCCGCGATCTCATCGATACGATCACCGACGTAGAACGGCACCAAAGAGGTCGCCGGCCGGATCTCGTCGATCACCTCGGAATGAGCGGACAGAAACTCACCATCGGAGTACTCGAACAGGACCACCGGCCCGCCGGCTGCAACGAACACGTACCGCACCGCATTGTGCATCGTCCACACTGACATGTTCGTGGTGTCGGTCGCGTAGCGAATGTTCAGCGGGTCATAGAGCAGAGCACCGTCAACCTCGGTGCGCTGCAGTTCTGCTTGCAGGCGCCGCAGCCGGAAGCGGCGCATCGCGGCGAGGTCGGGCAGTTCCAGGCCGGCCGCCGCCCACTCGGCGAGGGTTTCCCGGCGGGGACCCAGGGCATGCATATTGCGATCCGTGTGATCGAGCAGCCACCGCGGGGGCGCCTGACCGGAACGGATCTTGGGGAAGTGGCGGGAAGTCACGCCGGCAGGATACGTGAATCGTCGCCGGGCCGGCTTGGCCCTCGCCCCGGCTCGCACCGCGATTCGCGTGAAATACCTATGATCGGTCCATGGCCGAACCAATCAACAAAACCAGCAGGCGAATCACCCAGAGCGCGGTCCAGGGAGCATCCCAGGCCATGCTCTATGCCACCGGGCTGACTCCCGACGACATGGACAAGGCCCAGGTGGGGATCGCCTCCATGTGGTACGAAGGCAACTCGTGCAACATGCACCTCGATCAGCTCGCCGCGAGGGTCAAGGAGGGCGTCGACCAGGCGGGCATGATCGGCATGCGGTTCAACACGATCGGCGTGTCGGACGGCATGGCGATGGGCACTGCCGGGATGCGCTACTCCCTCCAGAGCCGGGACCTGATCGCCGACTCGATCGAGACGGTCATGGGCGCCCAGTGGTACGACGCCAACATCTCGATCCCGGGCTGTGACAAGAACATGCCGGGATCGATCATGGCGATGGCCCGCGTCAACCGGCCATCGCTGATGATCTACGGCGGCACGATCCAGCCGGGCGTCGACGCGGCCGGCCAGCCGATCGATATCGTGTCGGCCTTCCAGTCATACGGCGAGCTGCTCGCCGAGCGCATCGACGAGGAGAGGCGCACCGACATCGTGCGCCACGCCTGCCCCGGGCCGGGAGCCTGCGGCGGCATGTACACGGCCAACACCATGGCGTCGGCGATCGAGGCGCTCGGCATGAGCCTGCCGTACAGCTCGTCGAGCCCGGCTCTCAGCCAGGCCAAACAAGACGAGTGTCTCGCCGCCGGGGCCGCCATCCGCAACCTGCTGGAGAACGACATCACGCCGGCCGACATCATGACCCGAGCCGCCTTCGAGAACGCGATGGTGATCACAATGGCGCTCGGCGGCTCGACCAACGCGGTGCTCCACCTGATCGCGATGGCCCGATCGGTCGGCGTACCGCTCACCATCGACGACTTCCAGGACGTGAGCGACCGGATTCCGTTCCTCGCCGACCTCAAGCCCAGCGGCCGGTACGTCATGGAAGACCTCCACAAAGTGGGCGGCACTCCGGCCGTCCTCAAGATGCTCCTCGACCAGGGCGTCCTCGAAGGCGACTGCCTCACCGTGACTGGAAGGACGATGGCCGAGAACCTGGCCAACCTCCCCGGCCTCGCGGAAGGCCAGCGGGTCGTCCACCCCTGGTCACAGCCGATCAAGGAGACGGGTCACATCACGATCATGCGGGGCAACCTGGCCCCGGATGGCGCCGTCGCCAAGATCACCGGCAAGGAGGGGCTCCGTTTCACGGGCACCGCCAGGGTGTACGACGGCGAAGAGGACATGATCCACTCGTTCGAACGCAACGAGATCGGGCCCGGGGACGTGATCGTGATTCGATATGTGGGGCCGAAAGGGGGCCCGGGCATGCCCGAGATGCTGACCCCGACGTCGGCCATCATGGGAGCCGGGCTCGGCAACGACGTTGCTCTGCTCACGGACGGCCGGTTCTCCGGCGGGTCACACGGCTTCATCGTCGGCCATCTGACCCCCGAGGCGCAGGCCGGCGGCAACATCGCCCTGGTGGAGAACGGCGACACTATCGACATCGATGCGGTCGCCCGCAAGATCACCGTCGACCTGTCAGACGAGGAGCTGGCCCGCCGCCGCGCCGCCTGGCAGGCACCTCCGTTGAAGGCGTCCAAAGGGACCCTGTTCCGCTACAGCCTGACGGTGAAGTCGGCGTCAGAGGGCTGCGTGACGGACGAGGAGTAGGAGAACTACCAAGTACTCAGAAAGGAGTAGTGAGTATCGAGGAAGACCTTCCGGCCGCATACCGGGTAGTTGATACTCAGTACTACTGAAGGTGCATTACTATCTCGTCCGTTCCGCACCCATACCTGGAGCCTCCCTCACAATGACCGCACGTTCCGCGCCGCCGCGCCGGGCCCATCGGGCCCGCAGAATCATCCTCATCGGCCTCATGCTCGGGGTCGCCGCGGTATTTGCCGCGATCGCACTACTGCTGTGGACCAGCTCGAAGGTCGAACGCCAGGAAGTTGCCAACCTCGACCCGGCCGACGGGCAGCGCAACATCCTGATCGTCGGCACCGACAGCCGGGAGAACCTCCCGGATGAATTCGAGGGGAACTTCGGCAAGTTCTCCGGGTCGCGCACCGACGTCATCATGCTGGTTCACTTCACGCCGGGCGAGCGCGCCCAGATACTGAGCCTGCCTCGCGACCTCAAAGTGGACATTCCGGGCCACCCGACCAACAGAATCAATGCCGCTTTCGCGTTGGGAGGACCCGATCTCCTCGTTGATACGGTGAGACGCAACCTCGACGTCCAGATCAACAACTACGTAGAGATCGATTTCGCCGGGTTTGCCGCGATAGTCGACGCGCTCGGCGGTGTGGCAATGACGTTCGATCACCCTGCCCGCGACGAGAAATCGGGACTCAACGTCGATATCGGCACCCAGTTGCTCCGCGGCCCCCAGGCCCTGGCGTATGCCCGTTCCCGTTCCTATCAGGAGTTCCGGGACGGCGGGTGGAAATCGGTCGGCAACAACGACATCGCCCGCACCGAGCGCCAGCAGGAAGTGCTGCTGGCGATGTTCGACCGGGCAACATCGAAGGGCAACGCCTTCAATCTGCCCGGTTTCGCCTCGACGGTCGCCGAGCACATCACGGCAGACGAGTCACTCACGGTCGGCGTCATGGTGGAGCTCGGCCGGGCCGCGCTGAGCCTGAGGTCGAAGGACGTCGAGGCGATGACGCTTCCGGTGAAGATCGTTACAGAGGAACGCTCCTATGTCGTCCCGGTCGAGCCGGAAGCCACCGCGGTCCTCGAAGCCTTCAGGGCCGGGCTTCCCTTCCCCAGCTGAGGCATGCCGAGACATTCATCGCTCCAAGCTGCCGACGGCGGCGGTCACGGCGTCGAGTTCCTCTTCGGTGTTGAAGTAGTGCACCGACGCTCGGACGAGGCCGGCCAGGCCTCGATCCTCCATGTCGATGCGGGCGGTGGCCACTCGGGGCGCTGAGGTGTTGATGCCCTCACGGCGCAGGCGTGTCATCACGTCGCGGCAGGCGACACCGTCGACGGTGAACGTCACGATGCCGCCTTGAACGGCTCCCCTGTCGTGCACAGTGACCCCCGGAAGGGCGGCCAGGCGCTGCCGCAAGCCGGAGGCGAGGTGGCGGATGCGTTCCCACGACGCGGCGAGGCCGACCTCCTTGGCATAACGGGCCGCAACCGCCAGGCCCACCTTGCCGGCGAAGTGCTGCTCCCACACCTCGAACCGCCTCCCATCGGGCTGCAGCTCGTAGCCGCTGCGAGACGACCAGGGGGCGGCGTGCCCGTCGATCACGATCGGATCGATCTCCTCCAGCTTCCTCTCGGTGACGTACAGGAAGCCGGTGCCCCGCGGGCCCCGGAGGAACTTGCGCCCGGTAGCCGTGAGGAAATCACAGCCGATCGCCGCCACGTCGATGGGAAGCTGACCGACCGACTGGCAGGCGTCCAGCAGAAACGGCACGTCGGTGGCGCGGGCGACGGCACC
>CAMYJM010000094.1 GCA_947258635.1 uncultured Acidimicrobiaceae bacterium | reverse complement strand
GGCGTCGGGGTCGAGATCGAGCCCAAACTCATGTTGGAGCTCCTGCGCAGACGCGCCGCGGAGGTGATGGACCTGGTTGCAGCCGCGGTGGTGGAGAACATCGAACGCCACGGGATCGATCTGGTACGCGGTACAGGCGCGCTGACCCCGGACGGGCAGGTGGCCGTAACCGCCGCCGACGGGAGCACCCGGGTGCTCCAGGCGGACAAGGTGCTGATCGCCACCGGATCGCGCCCGTTCCGCCCGCCGACCGTGCCGTTCGACGATCCTGCGGTCGATGACTCCGACTCGATTCTGGCGCTCGACTCGATCCCAGACTCGCTCGTCGTCATCGGCGGCGGGCCGGTCGGTGTCGAGTACGCCTCGATCAGCACCGCCCTCGGCGTTCACGTCACGTTGGTCGACGCCGGATCGCGCCTCATCCCGTTTGCGGACGAAGAGATCAGCGCAACGCTGCGAGCCGCACTGGAGGCGGACGGCGCCCGCTTCATCTTCGACTCGCCGGGCACCACGATCGAGCGCACCGCCGCCGGCCTCGAAGTGGCGCTCCCCAGCGGCGAGGTCTTGAAGCCCGACAAGGTGTTGTTCGCCGCCGGCCGCAGCGGCAACACGGAGGGCCTCGGCCTCGAAGAGGCTGGTGTCGAGACCAATGAGCGCAACAACATCGTCGTCGACGAGCATTTCCAGTCGTCCGTCCCCGGCATCTACGCCGCCGGCGACGTAGCCGGCCCGCCCGCTCTCGCCTCGGTGTCGGCCGAGCAGGGACGAGTCGCCACCTCGCACGCGTTCGGTCTCGGTGTCGTCGAACGGCTCGACCCGTTGCCGGTCTTCGGTGTCTACTCGATTCCCGAGGTCGGCATGGTGGGCCCGACCGAGGCCGCTGCGGCCGCCGCCGGCATCGACTACGCCGTCGGCCGCTTCATGTTCGAGCGCAATCCGCGCGCCCGCATCGCCGGGCCCGGCGTCGGCATGGTGAAGCTGGTGGTGGACAAGAAGGACCACGCGCTCCTTGGTGCCCACATCGTCGGCGAGGAAGCGGCCGAACTGGTACACATCGGGCAGGCCGCCATCCACGCCGGCGACAAGGTGGAGCGCTTCATCCACAGCACCTTCAACGTTCCGACCCGCTCCGAGGCCTACAAGTACGCCGCTTACGACGCCCTGCAGGACATCAGCGGCCACCGGCTGCCTCGCTCGGCCGCGACATGATCGAAGCGCTCGCCACGCTACTGGCGGATCACCGGCGGATCCTCGTCTTCACCGGGGCCGGCATCTCGACGGCATCGGGAATCCCCGATTACCGGGGCCCGCAAGGGGTGTGGCAGACCCGCCGTCCGGTCTACTACCAGGACTTCATGGCATCTGCCGAGGCCCGCAAGGACTACTGGCAGCAGAAGAGCGAGGACGCGACTGCGTTCGGCGCGGCGCAGCCGAACGACGTGCACGCCGCGATCGTGGCCCTGGAGCGCGCCGACAGGGTCGACATGGTGGTGACGCAGAACGTGGACGGTCTCCACCGGACCGCAGGCACCTCCCCGGATCGGCTCGTCGAGGTGCACGGCACCAACGCGCTGATCGAATGCCAGAGCTGCGGGGAGCGCACCGACCCGGGCCCGCACCACGCCCGGTTCGCCGCTACCGGGGAGCCTCCCGACTGCAACTGCGGCGGACACCTCAAGCCGGCCACGATCAGCTTCGGGCAGAGCCTGCGATCAAACGACCTCTTCACGGCCTTCGCCGCGGCCGATAGGTGCGACATGGTGCTCGCTCTCGGTTCGACGCTCGCGGTGACGCCGGCTGCCGACATCCCGCTGCGAGCGGCCCGGCGCGGGGTGCCGTATGCGGTGATCAATCGGGGAGACACCGCTCACGACAGGCTGGGAGTCGTCACTCTGCGGCTCGAGGCCGACGTCGGCGAAGTTGTCCCCGCTGCCGTCGCCCTCGCCCTCGCCCTCGACGGGGATTGAGCCCGCGGCGTGACGGATCAGGACGCGGCGCGTAGCGCGCCCGTGCGGTCGATCCGTTCCGAGTTGGGTAGCGGCTGACGGAACAGCCCGGATGGCACGGGAGCACCCACCCGCACCAGCGATACGTGCCACGACGGTGAGGAGCCCAGCGCCCAGCGGAGCGCTCCCACCGCCATGCGCCCGACGGTCGCCGCACCGGGAATCTTGCGAACCCCCAGGGTGCGCCGGATCCGGGCAGGAATGGTCGCCACCGCGGCCGCGAAGAGGAGACGGTAGGCAAAGCGCACGTGCCACGGCAGCGGCGGCTTGCGGATGAACCCGACGGCGTCGACCAGCCCGGGTGAGCGGGTGATCTCGGCGTGGTCGGCGATCCATTGGGCCAATCCGGCGGCAGTGGTAGGCATCGGATCGGCCGCCAGCAGCGCTCCGATCGCAGTTTGCTCACCCACGAACCGATCGGCCTCGTCGGCACTGAGGCGACGCGGCCCGTAGGCCTGGTACGCCTGCAGGAAAGAGTCGGTCAGCGCGTTGTGGACCCAGGCCGCCAGCGCCGGCGCCCCGGCCGAATAGCGGCGTCCCCGATGGGACTGTCCGCGCACCGGGCGGTGCGCCCGGCGCACCAGAGCCACGGCCGCTTCCACTTCCGGCATCGCTCCAAAGGACGTGGCGGTGACATAGGCCGAGGTGCGAGAGAGACGGCCGAGGGGATCCCAGCGGTACCTCGAGTGGTCCGAGATCCCGGCGACGACCTCGGGGTGAGCCGCCTGGATGAGGAGGGCCCGGATGCCGCCGACGAATGCGGCAGCGTCTCCAATGACGGGCCACGTGACGGAATCGGGCCCGCACAGCCCCGGATCGCCCTCATATGACAGCGTTCCGGCCAGCGGGTAGGGAGCATGGGCGAACAGGTCAGTTGTCGAGCCGACTACCCGGTCGCGGTAGCGGTCGATGAGGTTGCCGAGGCGACTCACGAGCCCGTCCCGGCGCGACGTCCTTGCCCGAATGGAAGGGCCGGCGACGGCTGGTAGAGCAACGTCAGATACATCAAGGGGTATTCGGAGGCGAGGGCCGTACCGGATGGGGCACTCGCTCCAGACTCCGCACATAGACATCCGGGAGCCGCTCCGCTCCGTATACCCATCATGAACGAGATATTGGCTACCTTGCGCCGCACCGGCCGGCGGATTTCTCGCCACACTGCGAGCCGCGGAGCCTCATCCTCCGCCCCTATCCGACCGGCGCCCCTGCCACCCATCTTCTAGAGCCCCCCTCACCCAAACCCGCCAGATCGTTGCGATCGCCGCGCTACGGCGGGTTTGGGCGCGCCCGCGCCGCTAGCAGGTGACGTGGAGGACCGCGGCCACGTCATCATCGTCCAGAGCCCGCAGCAGCTCACAGGCTTCGGAGGTGGGGAGAGTCACCAGTTCGACTTCCCGCGCCCGTGCCTCCTCCCGCACGTCGGAGGCGATGGGGAGAGCTCCGCTGTAGCCGGTGCCGATGACGAGCTTGGGGCTCGACCATGGAAGGTCCTCAGCCGCCGTGAGCGGAGTATGCCCGTACTCGCCCCGCCTCGTCTTGGACGGCCCCTTCCTGCGAGGCCGGGGCTCCCCCCGCTCAACGATCATGTCGCGGTCGAAACGCGTGCCGTCTATGACGATGCTGCCGAACCCCGGGTATTCGACTTTCATACCCGAACCCTACGCTCCCATGGTTTACGAAGGGACGCAATGCCGCAAGGAGCGCGCCCCAGCTCGTCCCGGCGAGTTTGACGAACGGTGACGCTCTGTCTACCTTCTGTGGCGACAAAGCCACCCAGGGTGGCTTCGGGGAGAAATAGGGAGGTATCATTCTATGAGGCGAACCATCGTTGTTTGGGCAATGGCTGCGCTGTTCATCTTGGCGCTTGCTGCGCCCGCTCTTGCCGTTCATCACGGCAACGGCAATGCCTACGGCAAGGGAATCAATGTTCACTGTGAAGCCAGCTACGGCCAGCTCGTGTCGGCGGCGAAGGCGTCCGGCCATGTCGAGGGCCCGGTTTCCGGCGCAGCGAACTTCGTGAACAGCGGACTGCTCGCGGCGCACTGCATCCCGGAGTAGTCCCTAAGCCGGCGTCACAACGCCGCTAATCGATCGAGAACGCCCCGGCCGGTCCGGGGCGTTCCGCTTCCCGGATTGGGCTCCGACCCCGACAGGGCCGCTGCCGGGATGACGCCGGACGGTTGATCGGGCGCCCGGCCGGCACCTTCGGACAGCCCGCCTTGGCTGCTCGCTAGAACCGCGACAGGAACTCGTCGAGGAGGCGCTCGTACTCCTTCGGGTCGAGGTTCCACGATTCCAGGTGACGCGCGGTATCGACACGCGCGAAGGTCACGAGGTCGCCGAGCTTCTCGGCGAGCTCCTCGCTGGTCGCTACCGGGACGATCTCGTCGTCGGCACCGTGGAACAGCAGCACCGGAACGTCGATCTTGTCGACCCGGTCGAGGTAGTCCAGCCGGCCCCAATCGACGTCGTACCGCCAGCCGGCGAACCACTTGGCGGTGGCCGTCAACGTAGGCGGGATGGGCAGCCCGACCACGGGGAGGCTGCGGTTGGAGGCACCAAGGTCGACGGCAGCGCCCAGGTCGAGCATCGGCGCGTCCAGGACGACGGCCTCCACCCGATCGGCCAGCAGCGACTCGTAGAGAAAGCTGACAACGATGCCGCCCCCCATGCTGTAACCGACGAGCACGACGTCTTCGGCGCCGGCACCGAGTGCGTACTCGACCGCCGCCTCCAGGTCCGCCCATTCACTGAGCCCGTAGTGGAGACGCCCGGACGGGTCGGCCGGCGCCAGAGGGTGGTTCCGGTAGGTGATGACCAAGGCCGGATGGTCGTTCGCCACGATGGTCGGGAGCGGTTTGAGTACGTCGCGGCGCGTCAGGCCGTTGCCGTGCACCAGGACGACCCAGGTCGGATCGTCGCCCGCGATGAACCACGCCGGGTTCTCTCCGAGATCCGACGTATAGGTGACATCGCTGAAGCCGATGCCGAGCGCCTGTAGCGGATCGCCGGGGAACGCCTTCACGTCTAGGGCCGCGACGGCGCCGGCCTCGGGCGGGTCTCCCGAAGCCAACTCAAAGAGCCAGTCAACGGTGTCGTCTCCGGTTGCGACGAGCTCGGTCAACCGGCCGTATCCGCCCGCCCACTCCAGCCCCCATACGCCGGGAACACCCAGCTCGTCCGGGCCCTCGCTGGTGGACAAGGTCACCAACATCCCGTCGACCGCCACCACCGGGATGTCAAAGTCGGGGGAGCTGGGGTTCGGCTCCAACGCAGACGAGTAGATCTCGCCGGAGAAGTACCAGCCACCGCCGATGTGAAACAGCACGACAACGCCGATGACGACCGCCAACCACGTGAAGATACGGCGCCGGTACCAGGGACGCTGGTAGGTGCTCGGTCGAAGCGGCGACTCGGACAACTCGGCCACGGCAACCTCACGCTTGTTACTTCAATTCTATGCCCTGATCGCGAGATCGGGGCCGCTCCCGCTTCCCTGACTACGGCCTGGCGATGTGCATCGTGACGTAGAGACCGGCGTGGTCTGACGGCCACCTTCCCGACGGTGTGCGGTCTTCGAGTTGGTCACCGAGGATCTGCCCGGAACCGGCGACGCTGTTGAGCACGCCGGGCCCGCGGTAGAGCACATAGTCGACCTGGTGATCGAGCAATGACGGGACGTTGTCCAGATCGTCGGTCTGGCCGGCGGTGTTCGCCGGGATGCCCGGCATCGCCTCGGCCCAGGCATCGATGAACCCCGCCCCGGCGAAGATCGCCATGGCGTCGCAGGGCTGGTCGGGCGCTGCGTTCAGATCCCCGCTCAGCACGAGCGGATGACGCGCATCAGCCACGATGGCGACCAGCTCGGCGGCCTGCCGGTTGCGCACAAACGGTGCCGCCAGCGACGGTCGCCCGTCGGCGTCGCAGCCGAACGGCGAGAAGGCTTCGAGATGGGTGTTGACGAAGCGATACACCTTGCCGCGCAACTTGATATCGACGTACGACCAACCCCGCAGCACCGGCAGCGGCGCGCCGGGGTCTCCCGGCGACGGCACTACGAAGGTCGCGGCGTAATTGCCCGACCCGCTTCGGAGGACCTTCAGCTGCGATGTCGGCAGGTCGGCCCGCACCAGGATGGCGTCGCGCATCGTCAGGGTCGCCGCCGTCCGCAGGTCAAAAGTGATCGGCAACGGGAAGTCGGCGTTGCTGAAGTTGGCGTTGATCGCGGCGACCCGGTACGGCGTGCCTCGGGCGGCAAGCGCCTCGACGAGCAGCCCGAGATAGTCGGTGGTCTCGGCCACTTGCCATCCATCCGGGGTTGCCTGGAGCTTGTTCCACAGCGCCACCTCCTGAAGCCCGAGCACATCCGGGTTGGCCTGGGCCACCTGGGCGGCAATGGCCCCGGCGCGCTCCGGGAAGTCGACCTGGGTCATGTGGTCGTAGATCTTGGCCGCTTCGATGATCAACGTCGCACCTGTCGCACCGAAGATTGGTCCCAGGTTTGCCCCCAGATAGACGTTCTGGGTCATTGCCCCGAACTCGCGAGGGGCCTTCGAGCTCATCTCGGCCGACGCCACCGCCGGCGCCGCCGCCATCACCAGCGCCGCGACGATTATGCAGGCGCGAAATCGCCTCTTACTGCCTGATAGTCCACGCGTCATGTTCCCTCCCTCCCGTGGCCCCGCCCGGTCGGCCAGGCCCGTTCCCTCATTATCCACGAAGCCTCGCCACGCAAGAAGGTGAATTCACCGCTCTCAGATCATCCGCCCGAACCAGCGGATCGAGCCAGCCGCGGCAACGGCGATCAGGAGCAAGCCGACCGCGGCAAATCAGTCAGTCACCTCACGCTCCTCGGTCTCGAATCCGACATCAGAGCCGATCGCGGAGAGGATGTCGCTGAGCCCGCTCTCCTCGGCTGTTTCGTAGAACCGGCCGCCGGTGCGATCGGCCACCTCGCGCAGTGCCCCCGCCGCGGCCGGCACCGGGATCGTCTCTCCCTCGAAGGTGACTGCACCGTTCGGGGTTCCGAAAACGACCGTGTACACCGGCACCCCCGCCGCGGATGCCGCGGCGGCGCCGTCGAGCTCGGAGCGTCCCGCGGTGGTCTCGCCGTCGGAGAGCACGACGATCGCCTGCGGTGCCGGGTCATCGGGCTGCGCTGCAGCCAGCTGATCGAGCGAGGTGAAGATCGCTTCACCAACCGCGGTGCCCTGGCCCAGCCCGAGACGGTCGACGGCGTCCTCGACCAGGGCGTGGTCGTTGGACGGCGCCAGCACGGGCAACGCCGTCCCGGCGAAAGCCACCAGACCGATGCGCAGCTCGTCGGGGGCGATCTCGAGGAACTTGGTGGCAGCTCGCTGCGCGGCGGCCAGGCGGGTGGGGGCAACATCGGTGGCGTTCATCGACAGCGACACATCGACCGCCAATATCAGCGCCGCCCGCTCCTGCGGCACCGGCACCGCCACGACCGGGCGGGCGAAGGCGGCGACCAGGAGCACACTGGCGGCGATCGCCGCCCCGGTGGTGAGCCAGCGGCGCCATCCCGATGCTCGCGGCGCCACGCTCTCGGCCAGCTCCAGCGAGCTGAAGCGCAGCACCGTACGGTCGCGGCGGGCCCGCACCACGAGGTATGCCGCGAGGAGCGCCGCCGGGATGACGAGCAGCGCCAACCGGTGCGGGGTCAGGAAGCTCACACCGACCTCCCGGATGCGACGTACGAAATCCGAGATCACAACAACGAGCCCGCGCCGGGGGCGCGTCTTGGCGGCAAACGACAGACCTGCGGCCAGATCGATCCCGCCGCTGTGACCGGCTCGGGCTACGGGGCACAGGTCAGAATCGGGACAGGATCGAAGCCGTACTTAAGAACGAAATGCGAAGCCGCGACGTTTCCGATCATCGCGCCGTCAGCCGAAGTAACGCAGTTCCCGCTTGGCGCGCAGCGCTGCCAACTCGGCG
>CAMYJM010000093.1 GCA_947258635.1 uncultured Acidimicrobiaceae bacterium | reverse complement strand
GTTCGGCGAGCCGGTTCGGGCGACATCGCCTGTCCTCAGTGTGGCGAATCCGATGACCTGGTGGGAGTTCGCAACGGCGACGTCATCCAGCTGACCTGTGGCGCGTGCAGTCATGAGTGGCCGCGTGATCTGAGCGCCCGGTGTGCCCAATGCGGTGGCCAGGATCTGCAAACCGTTCCGCTGGCCATCGTCGAGAAGGGCCGGGGAACCCAGCTGTCGGTGGTCGGAACCCGACCCATCCACCTGTGCTCGGCGTGTGATGCCGAGAAGCTGGCGCGCTATCACCGCAATCGCCCCAACCCGCTGATGCCGGACGTGCTGCCGACCATCGGGAAGGCACTCGACCTCTAGGACTGGCTCATCAGCTGGTCGACGGGGGCGAAATCGTCCCGCAGGACCACAGCGTCGTCGATCCAGGCTCGCGCCGCCTCACCATCGAGTGCTATCTCGATACCGTTGCGGGCAACCACATTCTCCATGACTGCCGCCGCAGATATGGGAGCCTTGGACCCCACCAGGACGAAGTTGCCACCGGCCGCCGCGGTGAAGTACGCCTCCGGGGCGATCACGAGCACGTGCGGGAAGACTGCGGCGACGGTGGCGAGCTCGGCTCGGGCGAATCCGAGGGGCGGATAGTCGATGAGGTTCATTGCGTACAGGCCATCGTCGGTGAGGCGAACCGCTACCTCGGTGAGGAACTCCTCCGTGGTCAGGTGCCACGGAACGCTGGGCCCCCCAAAGGCGTCGCCGAGGACTACGTCGAAGGAATCGATGGGAGCTTGATTGATCCCGAGCCGCGCATCACCTACCTCGACCACCAGGTCGTCGCTGCGCACCAGCCCCAGCTCGCGTTCGGCGATGTCGACGACTGAGGCATCCAACTCCAATACAAGGTGGGTGCTGCCGGGGCGGGTGGCGCTGATAAAGCCGGGAAATGTGAAGCCGCCGCCACCAACGAACAGGGTCCGCAGCGGACCGTCGGGTAGGGTGCTCAGCACGTCGGCGACAACCTTGGCATAACGAAACTCGAGATGGGTCGGGTCTTCCAGGTCGACGTAACTGTGGCGCAGGGTATCGAGCCACAGCGCCCGTCCCGAGGGGCGATTCTCGTCGACCACGACGCGGGCGCAGAAGTACGCCGTTTCGGTCTCGCAGGGTGTCGGTGTGAGCGTCACGATTCCCGAGCCGGCGACACCGACGGCAACGATGCTCAGCATCGCCCGGCGTCCCGGGATGTGGCCGTACTTGAACCAGGCAAACCCTCCGAGCGCCAGCAAGGCGACGCCGACGACGATGATCACGGTTTGGCTGGGTGCCGCCGCCACCAAGACGAAGCCGGTGACGAACGTCCCGAAGATCGCCCCGGCAGAGGACATTGCGGAGAACCCGCCGACCACCTCACCCGTCTCGCCGAGATCCTGGAGCTGCATCTTGACGACCGCCGGCGCCACCGCCGACAGCACCAGCGCGGGCAGGAAGAACCCGATCGCAGCCGCCAACACGATTTCGATCGGGCCGGCCGCGCGAGCGGTGGGGCCGATCCAGCGGACCAGGGTGGGGGAGAGGAGCGTGAACGCACCCCCGGCGATCAGGAGCGGCCCGAGCAGCCCTCCCGGATCGCGTTTGTCGGCGAGGCGGCCGCCCAGCCAGGCGCCCAAGGAAATGCCGGCGAGGACCGTCCCGATGATTCCGGTAAAGCTCTCCAGCGTGACGCCGAGATAGGGCGCAAGCATGCGGCCCGCCATGATCTCGAGGACGAGGATGGCGGCACTGGAGAAGAAGACGAGCCCGAGCGCGGTCCAGCGATGCATGCGGCAGTCTCGCGCATCAGGTGGCCCAACGGTTCGCTACCATCTCGTGCCGGGACAATCCCAACCAGGGCGTTTAGCTCAGTCCGGTTAGAGCGCTTCCCTTACAAGGAAGAAGTCGGCGGTTCGAATCCGTCAACGCCCACGGCAGTTGACCAGCGACAACGTACTTCACCGGGGAGAGCGCCGGGTTCACGGCCGATCGGCGCCATTCAACGGCTCCCACCAAAACCCTTCGATTCGCGTCCTCCTGCGCCGCGGACACCCTGCGGACATCCAGTCGTCGCCTTCCCATCGGGCCCCATTCGGCTCGGTCGGCTGATAGGTTGACGGTAGGGGTCCGCGTAAAACGGAGGTGGGAAATGCGGAAACTATTCACGATGCTCGCGGTTGCGGTCCTGGTTACCACCGTGGTTACGCCGGCGGCCGCGAAACACTCGTTCCCTGATTGGATTCCATTCGATCGGGGAGCAGGAGAGTTCCCGGAAGGGGTGGCTGTCGACAAGGTGGGGAACGTCTACGTCAGCGTCGACGAACTCGGTCAAGTCTGGAAGTTCGCTCCCGACGGCGAGAAGTCCGTCCTGGCCGACTTCGGCAGCCCCGGTGCTCTGGGAATGGCCGTCGATGCGCCCGGCAACGTCTATCTGGCTCGCGGCGCTTTGTACATGGGGGTGTGGAAGATAGACGCGGACGGGAATTCCGAGTTGGTCCCGGGTACGAATGCGATCGCGAACGCCAACGCCCTGGCGTTCGACAAGCGGGGAAATCTCTATGTTTCCGAGACGTTCTCGCTGGACGATCCCATCCCGTATGAATGTCCGGCCGCCGAAGGCGGGCCGATCTTCCCGGCCTTTGGCGCTGGTTCCGTGTGGGTCGTTCCCAAGGGCGGCGAGGCCGAGCTATGGATCCGAGATGACGTCCTGCTCACGGGCGACTGCCTGTTCCCGATCCCCTTCCCGATCGGGGCCAACGGAATCGCCTTCCGCCATGGTGCGATCTATGTCAACAACACTGAGAAAGCGATCGTGGTGAAGATCCCTGTCCTCACCGGTGGAGCTGCCGGCACGCCGGAGATCTTGGCACAGGTCACCGGATTCGATCCCGATTTCGGGCCGCCTGCTCTTGACGGGATGGCGCTGGACGTGCACGGCAACCTGTACGTGCCGGTGGTCAACCAGAGCCGGATCGTGAAGATCTCGCCCGACGGTGCCACGATAGAGAACGTCGCCACTCTTGCCGACGGTCTCGACTTCCCGGCCAGCCTCGCTTTCGGTACCGGCCAAGCAGAGCGCCGCAGCCTGTTTGTCACTAACTTCTCCTTGGGACCGCCGATCTTCGCCGGTCCCGGCCTGGTGAAGATCCGGGTTGACACCCCAGGGCTGCCGCTTCCCTGAGAGCTCAGGTGTTTGTTGGTATTGGGGAGCCGGTCACGATCGGCTCCCCAAGGTAGCCCCAGCCCGAACGGTATAGCCTGAATAACGTATCGACGTTCGTGGCGCCGCCATCGTCGAGGCGAACCGTTCCGCCCGCGCTGAGGCGGAAGCTGGCTGGGTCAATGGTATTGCCCTTGGGTCGTGCCTGCGCTTGTGATTGCGTCGCCGGCGTGTGTTGTGTGGTCACATCATCGACTCCTGCGGTCACTTCCCCTCACCGTCGAAGGGCACGTACATTGCCCACAACGACGCACGGGAGAAGAGCACGGTGTCCCTGCCGAGGATCTGGAGGTCAACGGTGTGGGTCCCCGCGGTGACAGGCTGGACACCGGTCGGTGAGCAGTTCTCTTCGCTGTTGATGGTGTGGTCCCCGCCGGCCGAATGAACTCTCGTCCCCATGAGGGTTCCGGCAACGAAGGTGTCGTCGACGGCGAGGCGGCACCCGAAGTCGTCGAATGCATTGCCGAACGGAGGAAGCCGGCTCGGGGTGCCTTCACGGTCACCGTCAGCACGTCCGCGTCGGAGCCGCCACCGAAGATCGCTTCGTCGACGTTATTGGTGGCCGCGTGCGCTACCCGGACGAGTTGGTGGGCGCTGAGTCCATCGACCCGGTCGGCGTTGAGGTTCCTGACCTTCGCCACGCGGTTGACCTTCAAGGGCGGTTCACCGGGCCGAGACACCAGGCTTAGGGGAGATCCGCCCGGGTGGGTGTTGACGATGAGCAGATTCGCTGACCTCACCGACCCCGTCAATGTGGTTCTGGCGTGCGCCGTGTTCGACTGCCCCAGTTGGAGCGCCGCTGCCACCTCGGCAGCTACAGCTGGAAGCGCCATCACCGTCAACGCAGCGACCAACCCTCCAATGAATGCACTCCGGATGTGTACCCGCTTGTCGCGCCCCATAGCTGACCTCCCTCATAGCCCTGTCGTCTTCCTTACCACGAGGCTACGCGAACAGCGGTATTCAATGCCCTCGCCGGCCAGGCGGCACGGCTCGCCGACGCTCCAGGACGCTGCGGGGGGTAACCCCGCCGAAACAGGTGAGGTCAATGTGGCGGAAGCGGCTGGACCTCCTTGTGAAGTGGACTGGGTCAGGAATCGCGGGGATGGTCATCGAGATGGAGCAGGAGTTCTCGCTGCTCTTGGCTCAGTTGCCCTCGACGCGAGTCGGCGAAGAGGCCAAGGAGCATGTCGGCCTCGCCGGCAAGGGATTGCAGAGTGCTGTCGGCAATCTCGATGCCCTGAGCCGTGATTTCGATGAACGTGGCCCGACGATCGGTCGGGTGCGGCACCCGGCTGACGTATCCGGCGTTCTCGAGGCGGTCGAGTCGCCCCGTGATTCCCGGTGCGCTGATCATGACTCGATCCGCGAGGTCCTGCGGACGCAAGGGTGTGGGATGAGCGCGCCGCAGCGTCGCCAAGACTTCATAGTCGCCGGAAACATCGAAGCCGTGTTCACTAGTCACCTGATCGATGCTCGCCTCCGCAATTCGGCCCAGCCGGATGAGCCGGAGCAAGGTGCCGTAGGACCTCAGATCGAGGTCCGGGAACACCTGTGACCAGGCATCAACGGCGGCATCGACGTAGTCGGCGCGTCTCTCCATGGGCTGATCATAATAGTTAACTTATTATTGGTGGACGAATAGTTTGTTACCATATATTCTGTGACTGAAACACGGGACGGATGCCGGCCCGGTGCCCGTCCGAGGGTTTCGCTCCCCCGCATGGGGACGACCAAAGGAGGTCCAGAGTGCGACGGGCTTTGTTTGTTGCGATGGTCGTCGGTCTAGTCGTCGCGGTTGCCGCTCCCGCGGCTGCCCGCGACGTATCCAACGGCTCTCAGTCCATGGTGCAAATGCAGGGTTATTCGAGCAGCTACGACGACGCCACCGGAGCGTGGGTCGAAGCCTCGATCTACGTCACCGAGTATTCAAACGAGACGTGGATCGAGTACTACCGGTACAGCTACACGCCCATCACGTGCGACGGTGACGTCCCCGGGACCCTCGTCGAATGGATCTCAGGATACGGGCCCGGCACGCTGGAAAGGGCGAGGACGTACACGACCGGTCTTGCCTCCGGCACCGGACTCGTCGGCTGGATGGATTCCCATACCGAGTGCTGGTACGGCGAAGAGATGATCGTGCCCGAGAACGGCGGCGATGGCGACGGCCATGAGGTGACGTTTGATGTCAGCGTTCAGTTCACGTCGACGTCGCCGCTGATCCGGGAGAAGGGCTCCGGCTCGTTCAAGATCCCGGGTGAGACCAACTCCCACAACAGCTACTCGTCGGTCTATCGCTCCGGCGACGTGGCAGGCACAGTCGCCGGTGAGACGTTCGCAGGCGGCGGATCGTTCGGCAAAACGACCTGGCGGTACCACTCGAACTCGAAGTAGGCGACAGCGAGGAGACGGTGGGTCCGGCCGATCCCGGACCCACCCTCCAAATCGGATCGACGCTCCGCCGACCACGACCCGGACAGGCGCTGCGGTGGTGAAACCACCCCGCGCCGGTCGTCCGGAGCATCCGAGTCGGCGCTGCGCACAAAGCCACCTCGGCCCGGCCCTCATCGGTCGATGGCACGAGAAGGAGGAGGATGGAATATGAGACCTCCACGAAGCGCCCGCAGCTCGCTGCTGCCAGCCGCCGCAGTGGCCAGCTTCGCCAACGAGATCCCGGCCTGCGCGCGACCTGGGACACGCTCGTGACGGCGCCGGCAGCAACGGGCCCGGCCATCTCGGATGGGCCCGTATTCCGCCGCGCCCGGTCACTGCAACGCGCCAGGCTTGGCCCAGGTCGCGCAGCCGGTTCGACCGGACGGTGCAGAGTCTTCATGGCATCGGTGCTGCTCGGCGTAATCGCCATCGCCGCGTGCTCCAACGCCGCGGCCCGGCAGAAGGATCTCGACGAGAGTAAAGCCGTCTGGGATTCTCGAGGACAGAGCAGCTACACGATCACATACGAGCGCCGTTGCCTTTGCGGCTTCGCGGGCTCATTCGTCGCGCGAGTCGAGAACGCCGCCGTCACTTCGGTGGAACCTGCGACCGGTCTCGGGGGAACCGAAGAGATGCCCATTGCCTTGACGGTCGAGCGGCTCTTCGAGGTGGTCCAAGAGGCCATCGACCGGGGAGCAGACCGCATCGAGGTTGAGTACGACACCGATCACGGCTACCCACGGCGCATCCGGATCGACAGCGACCGCGGAGCGGAGGACGACGAACTGACGATCACGGCTGAACTGGCGATGAACTGAGTAACCGGCCAGCTGCCCGATAGCGCCACACCTTCCGCCGCGCGAGACTGGCCGGCGTGTTAGTCGACGAGAAACCGATGCGGACGATATGGCCCGGTGAGGATGGCCGGACCGTTGAAGTCATCGACCAGACCAAGCTGCCCCATGCTCTGGAGGTCGTCCGCCTCGCTAGCGTGGAAGACGCCGCGGTGGCCATCGAGACGATGATGGTGCGCGGGGCGCCGCTCATCGGCGCCACTGCCGCCTATGGGATGGCCCTGGCCCTCAGCGCGGATCCCTCCGACGAGGGGCTCGATGCGGCTCGCAGCCGCCTGGCGGCCACCCGGCCTACTGCCGTGAACCTGCGCTGGGCGCTCGATGAGACAATCGACGCCGTGGGCCTGCTCCCGGTGAGCACCCGGGCGGATGCCGCCTGGAAGCTGGCCGCTCGGATCTGCGACGACGACGTGGCCATCTGCTCATCGATCGGCGATCACGGGCTGCCTCTCATCGAAGAGATCTGGGAGCGCAAAGGCAGGCAGGGCGTGGTCAACATCCTCACGCACTGCAATGCCGGCTGGTTGGCCACGGTCGACTGGGGGACGGCGACGGCGCCGATCTACAAGGCCCAGGCCGCGGGCATTCCACTCCACGTGTGGGTGGACGAGACCCGGCCCCGCAACCAGGGAGCCGGCCTCACCGCCTGGGAGCTCGAGCACGGTGGAGTGCCCTACGCCTTGATCGTCGACAATGCCGGCGGCCACCTGATGCAGCACGGCATGGTCGACCTCTGCATCGTCGGCAGCGATCGGACCACGGCGACGGGCGACGTTGCCAACAAGATTGGAACCTATCTCAAGGCGTTGGCGGCCCATGACAACGGCGTGCCGTTCTACGTTGCGCTGCCGTCGCCGACCATCGATTGGACGAAGCGCGACGGTCTGGCCGAGATCCCGATTGAAGAGCGCAGCCCCGACGAGGTGACCAGGATCACCGGGCGCACGGACGGCGGCGAGACCGTGACGGTGCGCCTCGCGCCGGAAGGTGCCGCGGCGGCCAACTACGGTTTCGATGTGACTCCGGCCCGGCTGGTGACCGGGCTGATCACGGAGCGCGGGTGCTGTGAGGCGAGCGAGGAGGGGCTCAAATCGCTCTTTCCCGATTCGACCTGAGGCAGCGCCTCGTCGCCGTCGTCCAGGATCTCCACCGGCGGGGGTACAACCCGGGCACGGCGGGCAACGCCAGCGTGCGCTTTCCCGACGGCATGATCATCACGCCTTCCGGCGTGCCCTATCCGACGCTCGCCCCGAGGGAGCTGGTGGAGATGTCGCTCGAGGGCGTCACCGCCGGCCGGCTGCGGCCGTCGAGTGAGTGGCGGATCCATCGAGACATCTACCGGGCTCGGCCCGAGGTAGGTGCGATCGTCCACCTCCACGCCGCCTACGCATCCGCCTACTCGTCGCTGCGGCGTGACCTCCCTGCGTTTCACTACATGATCGCCGTCGCCGGTGGCTCGTCCATACGATGCGCTCCGTATGCGACCTTCGGAACGCAGAACCTGTCCGACCATGCCGTAGCCGCCCTGCAGGACCGCGAAGCATGCTTGCTGGCGAATCACGGCATCGTGGCCGTGGGCGATAGCCCCGAAGCCGCCGGGGAACTGGCGGTGGAGGTGGAGGTTCTGTGCGAGATGTACATCCACGCCTTGCAGGCCGGGTCGCCGGTCATCTTGACCGAAGCCGAGATGGTCGAGGTCCTGGATCTCTTCGCCGACTACGGCAGTCCGGGCAGGAGCCGTCGCCCGGAATGACCGCGGTTTGCAGGCGCCCTGGGGCCGGCGACGGACCTCACGCGTTGACGATTCGGGTGATCTCGGAGATGGGCATTCCGGTGCGCGGATCGACCGTGTGGCACCCGCCATCGACGAGGGTGAGGGCCGTGCCGCGCGCCGCCGGGTTTCCGGCCAGGTACGGCGCATCGAAATAGCCGTCCCGCACGACCATGGCCAGCGCCTTGGCGTCGCCGGTGAGCGCGGCCGGCTCCCGGAGGTTGATCATGTCGAGGAGCGCCTCGGCTTCGCCGATCAGATCGTCCCGGCGGGCGGCGACTCGGGGATCGGCGGACGGGTCGGGCACGCCGCGCAGTGCGTCGTCGATGACTTGATGAACCATGGCACACCCGGCGATCAAATCGTCGGCCCCGGTGGCATGGTCGGCCTCGGTGTAGGCGACGACGTGCAATATGTCCGGTGCCAGGAGCATGGCGGTGCGGGTCGAGGAGGCGAGCTGCCCGCGGGCGCGGTCGGGGTTCTCGGGAAAGGCAAACAGGCCGGCCCGCAACTCGCGCAGCACGGTCACTTCGGGGCCGACGAGGCGCCGCGTCAGGACATCCATGGCCAGCATCTTGGCGACGTCCATTGCCGGCGAGGTTTCCGGTGGGGTGTTCAGCATCATCTGTACCACATAGACATCGACACCCAACCGGGTAGTGACGGACGCGGCGAGAGCGCCGGCGGCCACTTGAACGACATCGGACGCATAGCGCAGCCCCCACTGGTTCTGGTCGTTGCGTTCCACCGGCATCGCGTGAGCGGAGCACCACTCCACCAGAGCCTGATGCTCGGCAATCGCCGCCTCGAGCGAACGAGCGGAACGACCGTCGAGCTCCGAGTACCAGAACACCGGCACCGCACACCACGCGTTGTGGATCGTCGCCGCCAGCATCTCGGCCATGCGCACCTGGTCATTAGTTCCCGAGTAGCACCGCATCATCGGGAAGCTGCCCCGCCGGCTCGCCTCATAGAGGCGCTCCAGATCGGCCGCGCTCCTCACGGGGACGCCCCCGGCGCCGTCCTGAGCGGGATCCATCAGCTCGGGGCGGAAGAAGAACTCCTGAGCGTTCTGATCGGTCCCCAGAGACACCACGTCGAGCACCTCGGCGGCGGCGATCCGGGCGATGCCCTCCTCGGTCTCGGCGACCGTAGGCAGCCCAAAGTGGTGACGCAGCAGCGGGCGCGGCGCGGCCTGAGTCCTCCGCTCGAGGAGGGTTCCGGCCCAGCTTGGTCCCGAGCAGTCCCGCCAAACACCATCTTCGTGTCCTGCAGTCCGGCGGCGTCCAGGGCAGTGGCCAGCTCGGCGAAGAGCCGCTCGCCTGCCGCGGGTGTCAACCGGTAGCTCAGCGCCACCAACTCGGGCCGTTGCTGCACCATTTCGGCAACAATCCGGTCGATGGGCACTCCCGGGCCCAAGAACTCCGAGTCATATCCGGCGGCCCGGGCGGCGGCCAGGAAGTTGAGTATGCCGGCCACATGCACACAATCGCCGAGGGCGGCACCCACGACGAGGCGGGGCCTCATGTCAGTCTCCGTCCTCGACGAGGCGTCTGAGCTCGGTAGGGCTCAACTGATCCAATCCCAACCGTTCGAGTGTCCGGCCCCGGCTCCAGAATCTGGTCTCCTGGAGAAACCCCGCCACGTCGATCACCGATTCGATCGCCCGCGCCCGCAAACCGAAGACCCGCCCGGCCGAAGCGATTGGCACGAGGCTCATCGGGACATCCTCCAGCAGGTAGCGATTCTCGAGCGTCGGGGGTGCCGAGATGCCGCGGTACCCCTCGTTGGCCTGGATCGCCTCGTACAGGTCGCGGCCGGTGGCCCGGTAGGCCGACGCCAGCCAATCGCGCAGCGAGTGCACTTCGACCCCCAAGAGCTGGGACACCGCCAGCCGCTCGCGGTCGACGGCCTCCAATACCTTGGCAACGCTGGAACTGACTCCGTCGACGTAGAAGTCGAAGCGTCCCCGGGTGTTCTCGATCCGCGCCGCGTTGAGGATGGTGATCGTTGGGTGGATGACGGCGCCGACATTGGCGAAGCTGGTCTCGAGCACATTGGCGGCCGCGGCGAATTGCGAGTACCACTGGCCCAACGCGTCGACGACGTCGCCGGTTCGCGAGGCCGGCAGTGCCGCCACCGGAACGGAGTGCTTCACTCGCAGGACCCGCGATTGGGCGGGTCCCGACGAGCGTGAGGCGAATATGAACGTTGCCGCCTCCGCCACCACCGGGTCTGCGGAGCATCCGCCGGCTCGCAGCTCCTGTTGGAACTCCAGCGCGCCGAACGTGCGGCCCGGATGCAGCACGACAATCTGGTCGCTGGTGAGATGGGGAGCACACCGGCCCGCTACCTCCCGATGAGCGAATGCCGGTACACAAACCATCACCAGGCTGGCTCCGGATAGCACCTCACCCAGATCGTCGCTCACCAACCGGAGGGCCCCGAATCCCTCGACGACTCCCTCGAGCTCGATCCCCCCGCGTGCCGCGATCCCGGCGACGTGGTCGGCCGTGCGATTCCACAGCGCCACTGACGCCCCCAGCCTCGCCAGATCGCCGGCCAACGCTCTGCCGCCGTTTCCTGCACCCAAGACAGCGATCACAGGGCAACCTCCATCAGGTCCGGCTTGGCATCAGACGCCTACCAACGAACCTAGCGGCAGGCCGGCGTTAGTGGGCCGAACACGACCACGGCGGGTCCGAGCGAGGCTACTTGCGCACTACGAACGTATACGCCCCTTTGTTGTAGTACTGGCGAAGACCATACTCCTCATTCACGAACCGGCTGACGTGGACGGCGTCGACCGATTGGCAATGTGTTAGGAACGCTTCCCGGGTTCGGTTGAGGCTGAGCCGGTTCCGATGGTATTGCCGCAGGGGCTTGATCTCATGTTCGGGGATATCGGCCATGTGAAAGAAGGAAACCAGGACTCCGTCGCGAGCGACCCGGCTGACCTCTGCAATCGCCTGCTCGCAGGCAGTAGGGGAGAGGTGTTCGAAGAGATCGTGCACCACTACCCAATCGAACGAGGCATCGGGCGCATCGATGTTGAGCACATCGCCGAGCCGGAAGTCGACGTCGGGATAGGCGGCGCGAGCGTTGGCGATATTCGCCTCGGTGAGGTCGAAGCCCCGGTAGTCGAGGTGGGCGGCGAGGCCGCAATCAACCATGAAGCGGTAGTCGTTGGCCGAGCCGCACGCGGCCTCGAGGACCGAGGTGCGATTGGCGGCGACGTCGGAGAGCTCACGGCGCCATCGATCCATGAACACTGTGCCGTCATCACCCATCACCGCGGTGAAGGCTTTCGTCACGCTCTTGTCGCGCTGACCGGGTTTCGCTCCGCGCCGCTTCTGTTCGGCTCGCAATGCCCGGTTCTTGGCGATTGCGAACTCCAGCTCGGCTCGCTCGAGTTCGCGGAATCGATCGCCGGCGATCAGATGCACGAAGTGGTGCCGGGCGAGGATGCTCTGGATGTTGATGAGCGGGCTCTGGTAACCGCTCACCAGGTAAGTCTCGAGTCGGCGGGCAGCGGACCGCCCCCAGGAGCGCTTCAGCAGGACGCGCTCCAGGCGCAGCTCGGCCCGGGAGCCGAGCATCCGGGCCGCAGCTCTGCCGGCACGCGCAGTCAGATGGCGGGTGCGGGCGCGCATAGCACTCCTTTCCGGCCGGTCGCCGGGCATCTCGATGGAATCACCCGGTGACGCCAATGACTGCCACTTCGTCCAATCAGATCGTCCGCCTGCATTGCGTCGGTTATCAGAAGGGCCGATCCAAATGTATCTATGTCGCCAGTCAAGATGTCAAGGGTGTCCGCGGCCCGATAGGGGGCGTCAGGACGCCTTCGGCTTCTTGACGGGAACGATGCCTTCAGGCGTGATGATGCTGGTGTGGCCGTCTTCCCAGAGGATCTCGTAGGAGTCGCGGGTGACACTGATGATCTTGCCAATCGGGGTGCGTTGACCGACCTTTTGCGTCATCTTGGTGACGTGTGTTCCGGGTTTGAGCATGGACACCTCCTAGGCACATTGTAGGAATCAAAATCGCGGGAGGGAGGGTCGAAGGACTCTGATTGCGGGGCCGGCCGGCAGTAGCCGGGGCCGGCCCCGCTCGGATCCCGCAGGCCGCGGCGGGCGATCAGCCCGGAGCGCCTCCAACGACGTCCCCCCAATATGGTCCGGACGGGTGATGCCGAATCCCCCGGCCGGGGGATGACACCGGCCGCCCCGTTGCCGATCATGGGTTTGTCAAGCACCACAGGGAGTCAACGTGAGGGTGACCCCATCTTCGGCCGAAACCCGGACAGCGGTGGTCGCAACCTGGCTCGGGGCTCCAATGTGCACAGGCGATTCTCTCTATAGAACAACTTGAAGGGCGAAACAGATGAGCAGCAAACTCCTATTAGTCGGTTCGATCGTGGCCCTCGCCATGCTGGCCGCTTGTGGAGGTGGGATCTCCATAACGATCGACGCTGACGGCGACGGCGACGATGTCGCGGGCAGCGGGACGATCGTGACCGAGAGCCGGAACATCGGCGACTTCCATGAGATCAGGCTTGCCGGAGAGGGCACCGTGGTTGTCACCGAGGGCCCGGCTCCGTCCCTGACCGTGATGACCGACGACAACTTGCATACCCATATCGAGACTTCGGTGAAAGGCGGTGCGCTCGAGATCGTGACGGAGCGAGGCATCGACATCGATCCAACGGATTCCGTCCGCTATGAGGTGACCGCCCCGAACATCGACAAGCTCACTCTGACGGGAGCGGGGGACTTCGAGATGTCGAATGCCGAGGCGGACCGCTTCGCGGTACTGCTGTCCGGGGCGGGTGATATCAGAATCGGAGACCTAGTTGCCAACGAGCTCGATGTTGCCATCACCGGCGCCGGTGACGTCGTGGTTGCAGGCGAGGTGACGAAACTGTCGGTGACCCTCCCGGGAGTCGGGTCATACGAAGGCGCCGATTTGAGAAGCGCGGATGCGACAGTCACCAGCTCCGGTGTGGGCTCGGCGACGGTGTGGGCGACCGATGAGCTCGACGCCAGCGTCACGGGTGTCGGGAGCATCGACTACTACGGGTCGCCTCGCGTCACATCGTCCGTCACCGGTATCGGCAGCATCAACAGCCGCGGCGACGCCTAGGTCGACCACTCTTGGGCCTGCGGCCGGTCGCATCCCGAGGAGCGGCCGGCCGCATCCCTAGTATCGGGGGACTCATCAGGGGAGGATGACATCACTGGCGAGACGACATTGCCGCCTCCGGGTTGGTACAACGACCCGGTCGACCGCAACATGGAGCGTTACTGGGACGGCGGGGCATGGACGGAGGACGTCCGATCCCTGGCCATGGCGCCCCCACCATCGGGGCCCGTCATCGGCAGGACCTCCGGCGGAGGCTGGGACTGGAAGTGGTTGTTCTTCTCCTTCAGGGGCAGAGCACACCGGGCTCACTACTGGGCGGTAAACGCGTCGCTCGTCGTCGTTGTGGTCATCGCAGCAATCTTTCTTGTGGCCGCCGGTGAATCGGTTGGCGCCGGGGCGGCGACCGGCGACGGTGACGGTCCGTCGGGAATCGTCGTGCTCTTCTTTCTGGCCGTCTACCTCGTCGCGCTCTGGGCTTCCATCGCGGTGGGCGTCAAACGCTGGCACGACCGTGACAAGTCGGGAGCCTGGATGTTCCTGATCCTGGTGCCATTTGGGTCATTGTGGGTTCTCGTCGAATGCGGCCTCTTACCCGGAACCGATGGGCCGAACAAGTACGGCGGAGACCCGCGCCCGCCGCCATCGACGCCCTATTGACCCCCGGCCGGTCGTGCTGACTCAGTACACGAGCGGTACGAACGTCTGGTCACCCAGGGGCGGCCGGACATAGGCGAAAGAGTCCTCCCGCGGGGGCAGTTCGATCGTCGGATGCTCTATCGCCTCGTAAGAGATCATCGACAGCAGGTGACTGATGCAGTTGAGCCGCGCCTTCTTCTTGTCATCGGCGTCAACTACCCACCAGGGTGCCTGCTTGATGTCGGTGTGGGCGAACATGTCGTCTTTGGCTTTGGAGTACTCGACCCAGCGGCGCCGTGACTCGAGGTCCATGTCGCTCAGCTTCCAACGCCGGGTGGGATCGGTGATGCGGGCCTGGAAGCGCCTTTCCTGCTCCTCGTCGCTCACCGAGAACCAGTACTTGATGAGGATGATCCCCGAGCGGACCAGCATGCGCTCGAATTCGGGACAGGAGCGGAGGAACTCCTGGTACTCCTCCTCGCTGCAGAATTCCATCACCCTTTCCACCCCCGCCCGGTTGTACCAGCTGCGGTCGAACAGGACCATCTCCCCGGCGGCGGGCAGGTAGGGCACGTAGCGCTGGAAGTACCATTGGGTCTTCTCCCGCTCGGTCGGCGTGCCAAGTGCTTCCACGCGGCAGATCCGCGGGTTGAGGCGCTCGGTGATTCGCTTGATCACGCCACCCTTGCCGGCGGCGTCGCGGCCCTCGAAGATCACAACCACCTTGAGGCCCTCCGACTTGATCCAGCGCTGCAGCTTGGCCAACTCGTTCTGGAGTCGGGCCAGCTCCCCTTCATAGAACTTCTTGCGCAGCTTGCCGTCCTCTTTGTAACGCGGGTCGCCTGTGTCGCCGGCCGTTCCGGTTGCATCTTCCGTCTGAGTCACCGTGATCCTCCTGTCTGTCCTGAGAGTACCGAATCGAGTCGGTGCTCCGCACTTCGCGTGGGGCGGCGTTGGCGCTCCGGGTCGAAACGCTTAGATTCCGGAGTATGCGTTACTCGTCGCTCACCGCAGAGCTCAAGGGTCTTGGCACCGGCCGATGGGCGGTGCACGCCCGTGCCCACAATCGGCGCCGAGCCGGCGAGGACATCGTCATGCTGAGTATCGGCGAGCCTCACATCCCGACTCCGGCCGCCATCGTGGACAGAGCGGCCGAGAGCCTGCGCTCCGGCCGCACGAAGTACGCGATCGGCCGCGGCGAGCCCCACTTGTTGGCGACGCTCGCCAAGCGCTACAGCGAACGAAGCGGGCGCGTCGTGACGCCGAATCAAGTCACCTTCTTTCCGGGCTCTCACACGGCCCTCTACGCGCTGTGTCAGACCTTGCTCGAGGCCGGCGATGAGATCCTCGTGCCCGATCCGTTCTACGCCTCGTACGAGGGGATAATCAAGGCCTCCCGGGCCTCGATCGTCAATGTGCCGCTGCGGCCCGAGACCGGGTTCCACCTGGAGATCGCAGCCCTGGAGCGGGCGATCACGGCGCGGTCGCGGGTGCTGCTACTCAACAACCCGCACAACCCGACCGGCGCTGTGCTGACGCCGCAGCGGGTTCGCGAAGTGGCGGAGTTCTGTCGGCGCCACGACCTGTGGCTGATCTCCGATGAGGCGTACGAGCACCTCATCTACGAGGGGACCTTTGCGTCACCTTTCGACATGGATGAGTTCGCCGATCGCACCGCGATCATCGCCAGCGTCTCCAAGTCGCACGCCATGACGGGCTGGCGGTGCGGATGGGCGGTGGCCTCGGAGGAGCTCTTGGAGCACCTCATTGCGGTATCGGAGGCCATGATGTTTGGAGCCCAGCCGTTTGCCCAGGATGCGACCGAGTTCGCCCTCACCAACCATTTCACCGAGCTGGACCAGATGTACGCCGATTACGAACGTCGCGCCCGGTTGGTGACGGAGCTTCTGGGGCAGTCGATAGCGGTGCGCTGCCACCCACCGCAGGGCGGCATATTCGTGATGGTCGACGTCCGCCCAACCGGGCTCAGCGGAGAAGACTTCGCCTGGCAGCTGCTCGCAGAGCACGACGTGGCGACGATGCCCGGGGAGTCTTTCGGCGCTGCCGCCGCAGGTCACATCCGGGTGAGCCTCACAGCCGACGACCGAGACATCAGGACGGGCTGTGAGCGAATCATCACGATGGCCGAGGGGTTGGTCGGAACGTAGCGCGACCTAGGCGCTTGCTGAGTAATTACTGTGGATGGATCTGCGGACTCTCATCGTCATCTGCCATAGTCCGGCGAGCGCAGGAGTATCAGTAGATACTTCGAGATCGTCGGGCGAAGGCAGGGGCGATAAAAGCCGCAGAGACGCCGCAATTGGATTGCTCAGCAAGCTCCTAGTGTCGTGCGTCATAGGTTCGTCAAGTATTTTTTGAGGCTGTCGAGGATCTGGTCGGCGGTTTTGTGCCACACGAATGGTTTGGGGTCGTGGTTCCAGTTGGTGATCCAGTTGTCGAGGTCGGTGGTGAGCTCGGCGACGGATCGGTGTGCTGAGCGTTGCAGCTTCTTGCGAGTGAGTTCTGCAAACCACCTCTCGACGAGGTTCAGCCATGATGAGCTGGTGGGTGTGAAGTGGAACTGGAATCGGGGGTGGCGCACCAGCCACTTGTTGATGGCGTCGGTCTTGTGTGTTGAGGAGTTGTCTAACACGACGTGAACGTCGAGGTTTTCGGGTACGGCATCATCAATGGCGTCGAGAAACTTGCGGAACTCGATGGCGCGGTGCCGAGGCCGGGTCTGATAGAGAACCTCGCCGGTGGCGACGTTGAGGGCGGCAAATAGGTCGGTCACACCGTGGCGCTTGTAGTCGTGGGTGCGGCGCTCGACCTGGCCAGGCCGCATCGGCAAACTCGGCTGGGTTCGGTCCAGGGCCTGAATGCCGGTCTTCTCGTCGACGCATACAACAACTGCCTTCTCCGGCGGGTTCAGATATACGCCGACCACATCTCTGACCTTGTCGATGAACTGAGGATCCTCGGACAGTTTGAACGTGTCGGTTTTCCACGGCTTGAGCCCGAACGCCCGCCAGATCCGACCCACCGACGATGGTGACATTCCCACCTTCTTGGCCAAGTCTCTCGTCGACCAATGCGTCGCGTCCGTTGGCCTATCTTCGAGGGTGCGCACGATCACTTCCTCGACAGCAACATCGCTGATCTTGCGAGGCGCCCCAGGCCGGGGCTCATCAACCAGCCCATCGACACCCCGCTCGATGAAACGCTTACGCCACTTCACCACCGTGGCCTGGTTTACCCCAACCCGCTCCGCGACCGCATTGTTCGTCAACCCCTCATCAGAGAGCAACACGATCCGAGCACGCTGCGCGACCGAGTGTGGCGACTTCGGACGCCGCGACCACCGCTCCAACACCTCCCGATCCTCATCGCTCACACACACCGGCTGCCTTGGACGACCACGTTCTGCCATT
>CAMYJM010000092.1 GCA_947258635.1 uncultured Acidimicrobiaceae bacterium | reverse complement strand
GAGCGAAGGAGTATCAGTAGATACTTCGAGATCGTCGGGCGAAGGCAGGGGCGATGAGAGCCGCAGAGACGCCGCAATTGGATTGCTCAGCAGGCTCCTCCGAGGGCCCGGCCGGCGGCTACTGCTTGATGTAGGGCTGACCGTCGGCGGCCGGTGGGCGCGCCTTCCCGACGAGCCCGGCCACCACCAGGATCGTTGCGATGAACGGCACCATGCCCAGGAACTCCGATGGGATGCCGGTCTGCAGGATTCCGAGGGTCTGCGACATGGCGTCGGCGAATCCGAAAACGAGGCCGGCGGCCATCGCCCCCACAGGATGCCATCTGCCGAAGATCATGGCCGCCAGGCCGATGAACCCGCGCCCGTTCGTCATGTTCTCATCGAATCGGCCGACCGAGCCGAGCGTGAAGAACGCCCCACCGAACCCGGCAACGGCGCCACCGATGATGACGTTCAGGTACCGGGTGCGATACACGTTGACGCCCAGCGTGTCGGCCGCTTTGGGGTGCTCTCCGACTGCCCGGGCCCGCAGACCCCACCTGGTGCGGAACAGCAGGAACGTAAGGAACGCCACGAGGATGAACGAACCGAACACGAAGATGTTGTGGTCGAACAGCACCGGCCCCAGGAAGGGTATGTCGGCCAGCAGCGGGATGCCGATCGACTTGAAGATCGGGCCCTTGTTGAGCTCGGGATTGTCCGCCAGCCAGCGCAGCGCGAGGAATGAGGTCATCCCGACAACGAAGATCGTGATCACGACGCCGACGATGATCTGGTCGACGACGTATCTGATAGACAGGACGGCCAGTACCCAGGCGAGCAGCATCCCGGCGAGTATCGCCGCGCCCACTCCGATCCATCCACCGATCGGAGATCCGAGGATGAGTGTCGGGTCCTCTCCGCCGGTCAACGGTGACGCCACGACGACGGCGACAAACGCGCCGGCCAGCAACTGGCCCTCGATGGCGATATTGATGACGGCTACCCGTTCTGACATCACCCCCGCCAGCGCCCCCAGTGTGATCGGAATGCTGCGCACGATGGTGGTCTTCATCATGCCGACCATGCTGAAAGCCCCGATCGAGCTCTGCGCCGTTGCCCATGCCAGGAAGGCGAATATGAACAGGAAAAGGCCGATGGACAGGACGAAGTTGTTCATCTTCCCAAACCCTCGAGCCAACTGCACCCCGCCCATGGCGGCGAGCACGACGCCGACGATCAGCGTCACCCGTCCGGCCGACATCGTGAGGTCCGGCGCCGAGGGATCCGTCGGCCTGGCGAGCTTGAATGTGAAGTTGCCGAGGTCGACGCTCCAGCGAGCGAAGAACCACAGGACGACGACGGCGAGGAACAGGTACGTGAAGCCCAGGTAGCGAGATCTCTTGATCTCCGCCGGAGTCCGCACGACGATGGCCGCGGGTGTCGTTGCGGCGGCCGTCACGTGCCCCACCCCGTCGTCAGCTGCCCGATCTCCTCACCGGTCTTGACCCGGAAGATCGCCCGGATCAGCGCCGGTGCCGCGATGAAGACCACAACGAGCGCCTGGATCACGCCGATAAGGTCGATCGGGACGTCGGTGACCACTTGCATCTCCAAACCACCGGCCCGGAGCGCTCCGAACAGGAACCCGGCGGCGACGACGCCGGCGGGATGCGACCTCCCGAGGAGCGCCAGAGAGATCGCGTCGAAACCGATCCCGGCGGCAAACCCAGGGCTCGCTCGATAGAGCAGGCCGTTGATCTGCGTCATCCCGGCGATACCAGCCAGGCCGCCGGCGAGTGCCATCACGGACACGTAGAGCCAGGTGACCTTCATGCCGGCGTAGTGGGCGGCGTCGGGGTTGAACCCGACGGCCCTGAACTCGAAACCGATTGTCGACTTGTAGAGCAACCAGTAGATCGCATAGGCCGCGATCAGGGCGATGATGATCCCGAAGTGGACCCGCAAGTCGGTGCGGTCGAGGAATCCGAGCAACCGGGGCAAGCGGGCCGAGACCGCAATGTCCTCGGAGACCGGGTCCTGGCGGCCCGCCGGCTGGAAGAAGTCGGTGGACAGCATCCAGATCACGGCCAGCCCGGCGATCGAGTTGAGCATGATCGTCGTGATCACCTCATGGGCGCCGGTGCGCGCCCGCAGCAGGCCGGCGATGCCACCCCAGATCCCGCCACCGACCATCGCTCCGATCACGGCCAGCGGGACGTTCAAGAAGACCGGGATATCGATCGTGATGCCGAGCGCCACCGCCGCCATCCCCCCCATGAGCATCTGGCCCTCGGCCCCGATATTGAACAGACCGGCCTTGAAACCGATGGCCACCGACAGCCCGGCGAGAATGAGCGGAGCGCTGAATGCGAGTGTCGAGGACACCGCGGCCAACGAACCGAAAGAGCCGGTGAAGAGGGCCCACATCGCCGAGCCGGCCTGGCCGATCGCATCTCCCAGCGCGCTGAGCGAGAACTCGCGCCACAGCTCGATGTCGGACACGACGATGATGATGACGCTGACGGCCAGAGCGGCGGTGATGGCGAGCACCGGCACGAGCAAGGCCGAACGCCAGTCGACGTTGACCCCGGTGAGGTCGTCCATGAAAGCAGCCCAGCGGGAACCCGACGCCGAGTCGGGGCCGTTGTCCGGGGCCGGGGTCTGCGGTTCCGTCATGGCGCTGCTCCCGCCATCGCCAGGCCGATTTCTTCGGCCGTTACGGCTCCGCCCTCGTACTCGGCGACGACCTTGCCGTCGAACATCACCAGGATGCGATCCGAAAGCGCCATCACCTCGTCGAGTTCGGTCGAGACGATCAGCAAGCCCGCTCCGCGATCACGCTCTTCGACGATGCGCTCGTGGATGTACTCGATCGAACCGACGTCGATCCCCCTGGTGGGCTGGGCCGCGATCACCAGCCGGACCTCTCTACCGAACTCCCGAGCCACGATCACCTTCTGCTGGTTGCCTCCCGAGAGCGTGTTGGCCGCCACCTCCGTGCCGGGAGTGCGCACATCGTATTGCTCGACGAGCTCCCCGGCCTTGGCCCGGGCCTGGTCCCAGTCCATCTTGATCCCGCGCGAGTAGGGCTCGTGGTAGTAGCCGTCGAGCACCATGTTCTCGGTGATGCTGAAACTCATCACGAGACCGCTGCGCTGGCGGTCCTCCGGGATGTGGGCGACGGAGTGTTCATGGATCTGGCGCGGCGTCGCATGGGTTACCACTTTGTCGCCGATCGTCACCGTGCCCGCGGCCACCCCGCGCAGGCCGGTGAGGGCTTCGACCAGCTCAGTCTGACCGTTGCCCTGGACTCCGGCGATGCCGACGATCTCGCCCGCTTTGACGTCAAAGGAGATGGAGGCGACCGCCACCTGGTCCCGGTCGTCGAGCACCACCAGGTCCGCCACCGTCAGCACCGGGGCGCCCGGCTGGGCCGCGCCCTTGGCGACGACGAGCTCCACGGGCCGGCCGACCATCAGGTTGGCGAGGTCCGCTTCGGTGGTCGTGGCCGGATCGGCGCGGCCGGCCATGGCACCTCGCCGCAGTACTGCGATGTCGTCGGAGACCTCGATGACCTCTTTCAACTTGTGGGTGATGAAGATGATCGCCTTGCCCGCATCACGGAGCCCGTTGAGGATGCCGAAGAACTCCTCGATCTCTTGAGGCGTCAGGACCGCCGTGGGCTCGTCGAAGATCAAGAACTCGGCATTGCGGAAGAGCACCTTGATGATCTCGACCCGTTGCTGGATACCGACCGGGATATCCTCGATGATCGCATCGGGGTCGACCTCGAGCCCGTACTTCTGCGAGATCTCCCGGACTTCTCGCTTGGCTTCCTTGATGTTGATCACTCCGCCGGGGCCGACGGGCTCGACGCCGAGGACGACGTTCTCCGTGACGGTGAAGACCGGCACGAGCATGAAGTGCTGATGGACCATTCCGATGCCGGCGGCGATGGCATCGCCGGGCCCGGCAAAGGACTGGGGCACGCCGTCGATGAGGATCTCACCCTCGTCGGCCGAGTAGAGGCCGTAGAGGATGTTCATCAGCGTGGTCTTGCCGGCGCCGTTTTCGCCGAGCAGACCGAGGATCTCGCCGGAGCTGACCTCGAGGTCGACGCTGTCGTTGGCAAGCACACCGGGAAATCGTTTGGTGATTCCCCTGAGCTCGAGCGTCGCCACCGACGGGCCTCTTCCGTATCGCGAGTGTGCGTCCGGCAGACTAGACGGGAGTCAGCCGCCCATGTCGAATCGAACATCAACGAAGAAAGGGGCCCCCACCGGGCCCCTTTCCTCGTGTTCGATCGGCGGGTCGCTCTAGCCGTCAGCCGCCAAGGAAGCCAGGAAGTCGGGAAGGCTCCCGGCCGCCACGATGGCAGCCTCGAGGTCGGCGACTTCTTGGGCCAGCTCGGCGGACACGCGGTCAGCGTTGTCCTGGAGCGCCGCCAGGCCGACACCACCGTTGGCGAGGGTGCCGTTGAACGGGTTGCCGAGCGAGTCGAGCACCAGCACGTTGTTGATCGTGTTGAAGATCGCAACGTCGATGTTCTTCAGGATCGACGTCAGGATGACGTCGCTGAACTCGGCCGCCGTGGCGTTCCAGTCGGCATCGACGCCGAGGATCAGGCAAGCACCGGTGTCCTGGCACAGGGCCGCGGAGCCGAGGCCGACGGGCCCGGCAACGGGCAGCACGATGTCGGCGCCGTTGTTGACCAGCGTCTCGGCGAACGAGCGACCATCGTCCAGGCTGTCGAAGTTGTTCGTGAACTGGCCTTCGCCACTCTCGACGTCATAGCCAAGAGCAACCACGGAGGTTCCCTTGACCGAGTTGTAGTGGTCGACGCCGCGAACAAACCCGTCCATGAAGATGGTCACCGGCGGGATCGGGAGGCCGCCGAAGGTGCCGACAACACCGGTCTCTGAGGCGCCCGCCGCCATGTACCCGGCGAGGAACGCCGCTTCGTCCGTCGAGAAGGTCAGCCCGCGCAGGTTGGCGTAATCGGCCATCATGTTGCCCTCGGCGTCCGCCCATGGCGGGAAGGGCCCGGGTGCCTGGTCGACGATCGCGAACAGCTGGTTGGGATTGTCCGCCGCGGCCGCGGCCGTGTCGTCGGCCAGCAGGAACCCGATCGTGAGGATTACGGCGCAACCCTCAGCGATGAACGCGTCGATATTGGGCCGATAGTCAGCCGCGTCACCGGACTCGAGGAACGCGATCGACACGCCCTCCAACTCGGCTTCCGCACGTTGGGCGCCTGCCCAAGCTGACGCGTTGAAGCTGGCATCGTCGATACCGCCCGTGTCCGAGACCTGGCAAGCCGAGATCTCGCGGCCCGGGGTGGGCGGCGGCAAGGTGGTGGTCGGCGCAGCCGTGGTCGCCGGCGCAGCCGTGGTCGCCGGCGCGGCCGTGGTCGCCGGCGCAGCCGTCGTAGTCGTGGCGGCCGGCTCATCTTCGGCGCATGCCGCGACTACGAGTGCAAATGAGAAGAGGAGCGCCAGGAAGGCGCCGCGCTTCTTAAAGGCAGAGAACATTTTTCGGAACCCCTTCGTTGCTTGTACGAGGGCTCACCCGAGTGGGCGAGCAGTTCGCAGTCTAGCTCTCATCGGAGGCTCGATGATCTAGTCACCACCGCGCGACACCGTGATTGGCCGTTCTGACACGGAGAGCAGTTAGCGCCAAGTGCCAAGCGGCACTAAGTAGTAGGTACTAGGTACTGAGTACCAGGTAACCAGGTAGGTCAGCTGTCGGAGTCGGCCAGCTCGACCGGCGGCAAGTCAGGGGTCTCGATGGCGTTGAAGGTCAGCTCTGAGTCGGAGTCGGCGTCGACATCGATGAGGATCGTCGAGCCCGCGGCGAACTCTTGATAGAGGACGCGCTCCGAGAGTGGATCTTCGAGGAGCTGCTGGATGGCCCGGCGCAGAGGGCGGGCGCCCAGCTGCGGGTCGTAGCCCTTCGTAGCGAGCAGCTCTTTGGCCTCATCGGTGAGAACGATGTCGAGACCCTTGGAGGCGAGCTGTTCGCGGACCCGCTTCAACAAGAGGTCCACTATCTGCTTGACCTCGTCGAGCGTGAGCTCGTGGAACACGATGACCTCGTCGATGCGGTTCAAGAACTCGGGACGGAAGTGGCCCTTGAGCGCCTCCATCACCTTCTCCTTGATCTGCGCGTAGTTGAGCTCGTCGCTTTCCTGAGAGAAGCCGAGCTTCTTCTTGCGCAGCTCGGCCGTGCCGAGGTTCGAGGTCATGATGATGACGGTGTTCTTGAAGTCGACGCTGCGGCCCTGCGAATCGGTCAGGCGACCGTCCTCGAGAATCTGCAGCAAGATGTTGAAGACGTCGGGATGCGCCTTCTCGATCTCGTCGAAGAGCACGACCGAGAACGGCTTGCGGCGCACTGCTTCGGTCAGCTGACCGCCCTCGTCGTAACCGACGTAGCCGGGGGGCGAGCCCACGAGGCGGCTGACGGCATGCTTCTCCATGTACTCGGACATGTCGATCTGAATGAGGGCGCTCTCGTCACCGAACAGGAAGTCGGCGAGCGACTTGGCCGACTCGGTCTTGCCGACGCCCGAGGGGCCGAGGAAGATGAACGAGCCCGCCGGACGTTTCGGGTCGGCGAGACCGGCCCGGGTACGCCGGATCGACTTGGAGACAGAGATGATCGCGTCGTGCTGGCCGATGATGCGCTTGTGCATCTCGTCCTCCATGTTGAGGAGCTTCGTCGTCTCCTCCTCCGTGAGGCGGTGCACCGGGATCCCGGTCCATTGGGCGAGGACCTCGGCAATCTCCTCTTCGTCGATCGTAGAGCGGTAACCCTCGGCTTCGGGGAGCAGTGTGCTCTCTTGCTGATCGCGCTCGGCGATCACCGTGCGTTCCTGATCACGCAACTGGGCGGCTCGCTCATACTGCTGGGCCTGGACGGCTTCCCGCTTGTCGGTGCGGATCTGCTCCAGGCGATCGAGGGTTTCGCGCAACTCGCTCGGGATGTTGGAGCGCTTGAGGCGCATCCGGCTGCCGGCCTCGTCGATGAGGTCGATCGCCTTGTCCGGGAGGAACCGGTCGGCGATGTAGCGATCCGCCAGGTTGGCGGCGTTGACGAGTGCCTGATCGGTGAAGCTCACCTGGTGGTGGTCTTCGTAGCGATCACGGAGACCCTCGAGAATCTGGATGGTGTCGGCGACCGTCGGTTCGTCGACCTGGATCGGCTGGAAGCGTCGTTCGAGGGCAGAGTCCTTCTCGAGGTACTTGCGGTACTCCTCGAGTGTGGTCGCGCCGACCGTCTGCAGCTCGCCCCGGGCCAGCATCGGCTTGAGGATGCTGGCGGCGTCGATGGCGCCCTCGGCGGCGCCGGCGCCTACGAGCGTGTGGATCTCGTCGATGAAGAGGATGATGTCACCGCGCGTGCGGATCTCCTTGAGGACCTTCTTGAGGCGCTCTTCGAAGTCGCCGCGATAACGCGAGCCCGCCACCAGCGCCCCGAGGTCGAGCGTGTAGAGGTGCTTGTCGGACAGGGTGTCGGGCACGTCGGCGGCGACGATCTTCTGCGCCAAACCTTCGACGATGGCCGTCTTGCCGACCCCGGGCTCGCCGATGAGGACCGGGTTGTTCTTGGTCCGACGGGACAGGACCTGCATGACGCGCTGGATCTCGTTCATTCGACCGATGACCGGGTCGAGAGCGCGATCCCGAGCCAACTGGGTGAGGTTGCGGCCGAACTGGTCGAGAACTGTGGAGCCTCCGGGCGAACCCTCGCCGGAGGTGCCGCCCCGGCTGCTCGAGGACCCCGAGGGGCCACTGCCGGCACCACTCTGCTCTTCGCCGGAAGATCCCGATAGGAGCTGGATCACGGTCTGGCGGACTTTGTGCAGCTCGGCGCCGAGCTTCTGGAGCACCTGGGCGGCGACGCCCTCGCCCTCGCGGATCAGGCCGAGCAGGATGTGCTCGGTACCGATGTAGTTGTGACCCAGCTGGAGAGCTTCCCGCAGCGACAGCTCGAGGACTTTCTTGGCGCGCGGCGTGAAGGG
>CAMYJM010000091.1 GCA_947258635.1 uncultured Acidimicrobiaceae bacterium | reverse complement strand
GGAATCGATGAAGTCGGCGATGTTGGCGGCCGTAGCCGCGGCTCGCAGCTCTTCCATCGTGGCGTCTTGCCGGGCGTAGCTGAGGTTGGCGCCGATGGTGTCGTGGAACAGGTAGGACTCCTGGGTGACGACGCCGATGCCGCGGGCCAGCTGGTTGAGATTCCAGGTGCGGACATCATGGCCGTCGATGAGCACGGCCCCGGAGGTCACGTCGTACAGCCGCGGCACCAGGTACGTAGTGGTCGTCTTGCCGGCGCCGGACGGTCCGACCAGTGCCACCAGCTCGCCCGGTTCGACCCTGAATGACACATTCTCCAGCGCCAGGCCCGAGGTCGCGGCCGCTTCGCCCGTTGCCCCCTCTGTCATACCGCCCCAGGTGAAGCGCTGCACGGACTCCAGGCCCCCCGTGTTGCCGACGTCGTACGAGAAGGAGACATCACGGAACTCGATCGCCCCGTCCATCGACTCGATCGCGACCGTATCCTCCGGCTGGCTCACGTCGAGCGGAAGGTCGAGCACCTCAAAGACCCGCTCGAAGGAAACGAGCGATGTGGCGAACTCGACCCGGGCGTTCGACAGGCCCGAAAGCGGGCCGTACAGCTGGCCGAGATAGGCCGTCAGCGCGACCATCGTGCCGATGGTGAATCCTTCGCTGATGACGATGGGGCCGATGCTCACTCGTTCGTTGATGACCATCACGGCACCGGTCCAGAAGACTGCCGCCGTGCCGATGGCGCTCGCCAGCCCCAGCGCCATGAAGAACCAGCGGCCGATGGTCGCCTGGCGGACTCCCAGATCACGGACCTGCCCGGCGTTCTCTGCGAAGCGGTTCTCTTCATAGCTGGAGCGGGCAAACAGCTTGACGAGAAGTGCTCCGGACACGCTCAACGTCTCCTGCATGTGAGCGCTCATCGAAGCGTTGTGTTCCATCTGCTGGCGACGCACCGTCCGCAGCAACCGCCCGACCCGTCGCGAAGCGATGATGAACAGCGGCAGGATCGCCACCGCCAGCAGCGTGAGCAGCCATTGCAGACGGAGCATGACGACCAACACTGCGACCACGGCAATGATGTTGGACACCAGGGTGACCGCGGTTCCGGTGACCGCCTGCTGGGCGCCGACGACGTCGTTGTTGAGCCGGCTCATCAGCTCTCCGGTTCTAGTGGAGGTGAAGAAGCCGAGCGACATCCGCTGCAGGTGCTCATACAGCTGGCAGCGCAGATCGAAGATGATCCCCTCGCCGATGAACGCCGAGGCCCAACGCTGCAGAACACCGATGGCGCCACTGATCAGCGGCACCGCCACCATGGCGAGGCCGAGGCGGGTCACCCATCCCAGGTCCGCGGCGGGAATCGCCCCGTCGATGAGAGAGCGCATCAGCAGTGGAGGCACCAGGCTGAGACCCGTGACGATGAGGATCGTCAATAGGACGACCACGATCCACTTGCCGTACGGCCGCCCGTAGTCGAGTACACGGCGCAGGAGGGCGCGATCGAGCGCGGGGCGATCTTGTTCCTCGTCGTAGCGAACGTACGACCACCACCCGCCAGAGTGAAGTATGTCAGCCTCCTAGTAGCGCAACCGTCGAGGATAGGTCAGCCGCACGGTCTGTTTGACGCACTCAGGCCGAACGCGGCAGCTGCGACTCCAGGCTGACGGTCGCTTCGGCCATCTGCCAGCACAGTTCGTCGATGATCGCGATGCTGCAGAACAACTCGTAGCGATATGACCCGGCCGTCCAACCGAGGCTGAGCCCGTCACCGACGACGTCGGCGACGATCCCGTCGATGCGGAACTCCCCGGCGTTGCCGACCCGCAGCACGGCAACATTGCTAGTGCCGTCACCGTAGGGCCGGGAAGGCCACAGTCCGAACTGGGCGGAGAACTCGGCGTCGAGCGTCGCCGACGCGGTGTCGTAGACCAGCTGGCTGGTCACATATTGCACCTGCTCCGGCAAGACTCCCGGAAACCTGATGCTGGGTAGCACCTGAACGATCTCGTGCCGACTGGCCTGATGCACCCGCTGGTGGCGGTTGCGCTCCCAGACTTTGGCGACGACGTAGTTCTTCTCACCCGTCGCTTCATTCTCGATACCGTCGTTCCACCAGTTCACGGTCTCGGAGAGGACCACTCCGGGCAGTTCCTTGGCGGCGACGGCGGGGGCAACAGTCGACGTCGAGACGAGGTCGCCGAGGACGGCTTCTTGGGAGCGCTCGCCGACCCCGTCGAGCATTCCGTTGTCGCCGCACGCCGCGGCAAGCAGTACAAAGGCCGCGAGCACGACGCGCCGCAGCCACCGGTTGGATATGGAGGTGAACACAAGAACAGAATACCGCTGCCTCCCACCAAAGCAGTGTGAATCCCGTCGGGCGATCCGTTTAGGCTCGCGGCGAACGTGATTCGGCTCCATATCAAGAACAATCGCCGCGGAGAGGACGTGTTCTGCATGAGCGCGGCGCGTTACGACGCGGCGGCGTTGCGGCACCCTGAAGTTGCTGCTCATGTCAAGGCCACGATCGACTTCGATCTCGACCACTTCGATGAGTCCATGGCCACCGCCGACGCCCTCGTCACGTGGGACCTGCCGACTGAGAACCTGCGCGCCCGGGCGCCGCGGCTGCGCTGGATTCACATAATCGGCGCCGGTGTCGAGCATCTCCAGCCGCTCGACTGGCTACCGCCGGTGGTGACCCTCACCAACAACCGCGGCGTGCACGCCGAGAAGGCGGGCCAGTACGGACTCATGGCATTGCTGATGCTGAACAACGCCGTGCCGCGGCTGGTCGGCGCCCAGCGCGCCCACCGCTACGTCGCGTCTTTCACGACGGCGATAACCGGCAAAGTACTGCTGGTGGTGGGCGCCGGTGCGATGGGCAGCGCCGTCGCCCGCCAGGCAAGACGGATCGGCCTGCGGACGGTGGGGATCCGCCGCCGGCCCCGGCGAACGGCAGGGTTCGACGAGGTCCACCCCGTCGCCGCCATCGACCGGCTGCTCCCCGCAGCCGACTTCGTCGTGGTGACGGCGCCGGCAACGCCGGAGACGGCGCACCTCATCGACGAGCGCCGCCTGGGCCTGATGAAACCCGGCGCCGGCTTGGTCAACATGGGACGCGCCTCGGTCGTCGACTACGAGGCGGTGGCGACGGCGTTGCGGGCCGGCGATCTGGGCGGGGCCGTGCTCGACGTGTTCGACCCCGAACCGCTGCCGGCGGCTTCCCCACTGTGGGACGCGCCCAACCTCATCATCACGCCTCACATGTCGTCCGACGATGCATTGACTTACGCCCCCCGGACGCTCGACCTCGTCTTCGAGAACCTCGGCCGCCTTGTGACGGGAAGGCGCCTCAAGAACCGAGTCGACCCGACCCGGGGCTACTGAGATGCCATGAGCAGGCAGATTGCGCTGGTCACCGACTCATATCCGGCGATTCCCGGGCTCGATACCACGCTGGCCCGGGCACTCTTGCAGTCGGTCTCGGTGGGGGGTACCCGGGAGACGTTTCGGATCTACTCGCCCGGCCGGGTGCTGGCGTTCGGCAAGCGGGACACGGTCACCAGCGGCTTCCCGGAGGCGGCGGAGGCGGCCCGCAAGAACGGATACGTTCCGCTCGTCCGGCTCGCCGGGGGACGGGCCGCCGTATTTCACGAGGGCACGCTGGCGTTCGGGTGGACGATGCCCATCGACGACCCGCGGTCGGAGATCCAGGGCCGGTTCAAAGGACTTTCCGAACTGATGGTGCGGGCATTCGCCCGGCTCGGGATCGATACAGAGATCGGTGAGGTCCCCGGCGAATACTGCCCCGGTCGGTTCAGCGTTCATCACTCTGGTCACCGCCACCCTGGTAACCGCAAGGTGATGGGAGTCGGTCAGCGCCTTGCCCGTGACGCCGCCCATGTCGGCGGTGTGATAGTCGTCACCGGAGCCGAGGCCATCAACGAGGTACTGCTTCCGGTCTACGGGGCGCTCGGCGTCGAGTTCGACCCGGCTACGACCGGTGCACTTGCCGACGTGATCCCTTCCGTGACCGTCGGCGGGGTCGTCGCCGCGGTCGTCGCCGAACTGGAGGGGCTCGGCGAGATCTCGCCGGCGACGCTATCGAGTGAACTGGTAGCGCGGGGGCGGGCCATGCTGGCCGATCACCTGGTCGACGGGCCGCCTGACGAGGGCGAGTCCGTCGAGTAGCGCCACCTTGTAGCCGCCGGGCGACGGCCGTAGCCTCTTGGTCGATATGAGGAACGTCTTCGTCGTGCACGGGCCCAACCTGAACCTGCTCGGTACGAGAGAACCGGAGGTCTACGGTTCCACGACCCTGCCCGAGCTAGAGACGGAGATCGCATCGGAGGCGTCCGCTCTGGGACTTGCTTGCACCTTCTTCCAGAGCAACCACGAAGGCGCCATCATCGACGCCCTGCACGGTGCCGCCGAGTCCGCGGATGCTGTCGTGATCAACGCCGGGGCGCTGACGCACTACAGCTATGCGATCTACGACGCACTGGTGGCGATTGCCAAACCCACCGTCGAGGTGCACATCTCGAATATCCACGCCCGCGAGACGTGGCGCCGCCAATCGGTCATCAGCCCGGCGGCCGACCATGCGATCTACGGACGTGGGGTGCGCGGTTATGCCGACGCGCTGAGACGCCTGGTAGCCAGCGCGGCCGTACCTCCCCGGCGCATCGCTTACGGAGCGGCAGACTCGCAATATGGCGAGCTCCGGGTGCCTCCGGGCGATGGCCCCCACCCTGTCGCAGTTCTGATCCACGGCGGATTCTGGCGCGACGTGTGGACCCTCGACCTGATGGACTCGCTGGCGGTCGACTTGCACCATCGCGGCTTCGCCACGTGGAATATCGAATACCACCGGGTCGGCAGCGGCGGCGGCTGGCCGGTGACGATGGAAGACGTCGCCGCCGCCATCGATCACCTAGGTGATCTGGCGGCCGCGTTCAGCCTCGACCTGGACGACGTGACGGCCATCGGCCATTCCGCAGGCGGCCATCTCGCCTTGTGGAGCGCGGCCCGCCCGGAGCAGTATCCGGAGCAACCGGACACCGAGCCGGTCGTGGTCCCCCGGCGAGTAGTAGGGCTGGCGCCGGTCGCCGATCTCGTCGCGGCCCATCAGATGAATCTCGGCGAGGGCGCGGTCGAGGAGTTCTTGCGCCGTTCCCCACAGGAAGGCCCCGAGCGCTATGCGGTGGCGTCGCCGGCCGAATTGCTGCCGCTGGGGGTCCGGCAGATCATCGTCCACGGCGATGCCGATGTCCGGGTCCCGATCGAAATGTCGCGGGCGTACACGGCTGCAGCCGAAGCGGCGGGGGACGATGTGACCTTCCATGCCCATGAGGGCAGCGACCACTTCATCGTGATCGATCCGGCGTCGTCCGCGTGGGACGGCGTCGTGGGCTGGTTGGCCCCGGCCTAACCGGCGAGCGCCCGGATCCGGTTGAGGCCTTCGGCGAGGTCATCGTCGCCCAGGGCGAATGAGAACCGGGCCGATCCCGGGGCACCGAACGCCTCACCGGGCACAAACGCCACCTTGGCCTCGTCGAGTACCAAGGCGGCCAGCTCGAGGGTCGTGGCCGCCGACGATCCGTTGGCGAGCGGTCGATTGAGCAGTCCTTGCATGCTGGGGAATGCATAGAAGGCGCCTTCGGGCTCGGCACAGCTGACGCCGGAGATTTCATTGAGCATCCGGACCATCGTGCGCCGCCGCCGATCGAAGGCGGTTCGCATCTCGGCAACGGCCTCCAGGTCTCCGGAAACCGCCGCCAGGCCGGCGCGTTGGGCCACGTTCGAGACGTTGGAAGTCATGTGCGACTGCAGCCGGATGGCGGCGGCGGCCACGGGTGGCGGCGCGATCATCCAGCCGACCCGCCACCCCGTCATGGCGTAGCTCTTCGAGCAGCCGTTGAGCACAACGCACCGCTCCCGGATGTCGGGGGCGACCGCCGGCATCGAGGCATGCACGGCGTCTCCGTAGACGAGGTGCTCGTAGATCTCGTCGGTCATCACCCATATTCCGCGCGCCGCCGCCCAGTTGCCGATGGCGGCAATTGCCTCCGGCGGGTAGACCGCGCCGGTCGGGTTCGACGGCGAGACGAAGACCAGCATCTTGGTACGGCCGGTGACGGCGGCGTCGAGCTTCTCGATCGTGGCCTGGAATCCGCTCGAGGAATCGGTCGGCACCAGCACGGGGACTCCTCCCGCCAGCTTCACCACCTCGGGATACGACACCCAGAACGGCGCGGGCAGCAGTACCTCGTCACCGGGGTCGAGCAGCACCTGGCATGTGGCGTACACGGCGTGTTTGCCGCCGTTGGTTACGACGACCTGAGAGGCGTCCACGTCGAGGCCGGAGTCTCGCTTCGTCTTGGCGGCAATCGCCTCCCGGAATGGCGGCAGTCCGGCAGCCGGGGTGTAGCGATGATTCGTGATATCTGCGGCGGCGGCCACGGCAGCGGCAACGATCGCCGGCGGCGTGGCGAAGTCCGGCTCCCCGGCGCCGAAGCCGATGACATTGTGCCCCGCGGCCTTCAAGGCCTTGGCCTGGGTGGTTATCGCCAGCGTCGCCGATTCTGCGATCTCGATGGCCCGTTGCGACAGACCGGAGCTGCGCCCTTCGCTCGAGCTTGGCCCTGCGGTCATCTTGTTACTCTCCTCAGCGCACTTTTCCGTGACCTAAGCCCGCACCCTAACCCCTGGCAGGATCATGACTTCCATCCCCCACATCAGAATTCCGGCCGACCTCATTCCCGGCGACGGCCGCTTCGGTTCCGGCCCCTCCAAGGTGCTGATCCCCAGCCTCGGGGCACTCGCCGCGACGGAAGGCACGTTGATGGGAACCAGCCACCGCCGCCCCGCAGTCCGCGCCGTGGCGGGCGCCGTGCGGGACGGGCTGCGCGCCATGTACGACCTGCCGGATGACTACGAGGTCGTCCTCGGCAACGGTGGGGCGACGGCCTTCTGGGATGCGGCCGCCTTCGGGTTGATCGAGAGACGCAGCCAGCACGTCAGCATCGGCGAGTTCTCGTCGAAGTTCGCCAAGGTCACCGCCGGCGCTCCGCACCTCGACGACCCGGACATCATCGAGGCCCTGTACGGCACCGGAGCCTCGCTGCGCGCCGATACGTCGATCGACGCGTATGCCCTCATCCACAACGAGACCTCGACCGGCGTACGGCTGCCCGTCGCCCGCCCGACCGGCTCCGCCGGTCTTGTACTCGTCGATGCCACCTCGGCCGCCGGGGCCGTCGCCGTGGACCACGGTGAGTACGACGTCTATTACTTCTCCCCGCAGAAGGCGTTCGGGGCCGACGGCGGACTGTGGCTGGCACTGTGCTCGCCGGCAGCGATCGAACGCATCGAGGCCGTGGATGCCTCGGCACGCTGGATCCCACCGTTCCTCAGCCTCAAGATTGCGTTGGACAACTCGCGCAAGAACCAGACCAACAACACGCCGGCAATCGCCACTCTTCACCTGCTGGCGCAACAGATCGAGATGATGCTCGCCAACGGCGGCCTGGCCTGGGCGATCAGTCGATCTGAGACGTCATCGGCGACGCTGTACAAGTGGGCCGAGGCCAGCGACATCGCTACTCCGTTCGTGGGTGACCCGGCGATCCGTTCGACCACCACTGTCACGATCGACCTGGTCGACTCGATCTCCGCCGACACAGTGGAGGCCGTCTTGCGCGCCAACGGTCTCGTCGACACCTTCGGCTACCGCAAGCTGGGGCGCAACCAGCTGCGCGTGGCGTGTTTTCCCAACGTGGAACCGACCGACGTAGAGATTCTCACCCGAGCGATCGAGTACGTGGCCGAGCGGTTGTAAGCGGCTACTGACCCCAGTCCATGTCGGGGGGCCCGGCTCTCACAACTTCGAGCGGGACAAGATCGCGGCAATGGTTGAGCGCCATGGTCCATAGCGACACATAGGCCGACCGCATGTCAATCTGCGGGAGCTCCGCGTGCATGGCGGCCAGGACCGGATCCGCGGCTACGAATGCTTGATCTGCAGCCACGAACTCGTCG
>CAMYJM010000090.1 GCA_947258635.1 uncultured Acidimicrobiaceae bacterium | reverse complement strand
GGTGACAACGACCAAGGCGGCGACGACGACGACCAAGGCGACAACGACCAAGGCGACGACGACGACCAGGGTGGCAGAGGCGGAGGAGACGAGGGATGACGTTGAGGCTGGGCGCGGCGCCAGAAGAGCGTCACTTGAGACGCCGGAGAAGGACCTTCCCCGGCATGCGGATCAGCTTACGATCGGTGCGACCCGCCGTCGTGGCACGAGCCCCGAAGAGCCTCAACCGGACCGCCTAGAAGGCGATAGACCTCGCCCAACGAGCGAAGCGGCCCCGACACCCCAGGGGCCGCTTGGCGCGTCCGGGGGTCTCGATAGGTCAGGTCATCCAGGGGTTGTAGGAGCCGAATGACCAGATGTTGCCCTCGTGATCGCGCAACGTGTAGACGGCGCCTCCGTAATCCTGCTCCTCAGGTTCCATGACGATGTTGGCCCCGAAGGAGCGCGCCTTCTCCGCGTGGCCGTGCACATCGTCGATCACCACGTATACCGCGCCGGCGCCGATCGGATCGCGCCCATCGGCGGTGGCCCGGTCGTAGGCGCCGTCGCCGAACGAGCTCAGCATGACCATCCCGGTCCCGTGTCTCAATTGGGCATGCTCGACAATGTCCCCGGCACCCTCGACCACCATGGTCGCCTCGAAGCCGAGGACATTCTGGAGATACTCGATCGCCGCCTTCGCATCGCGATAGCGCAGCGTGGGGATGACGGTGGCAGACATAGGACTCCTTGGACGGCAGCCGATTCGCCGCCATGATCGCAAGCGGCGCCCTCTCCTGCCACTACACAATCGACAGGAGAAACCCTGCGGACGCCCTCTAAGGCCCGCGCTGGGCGGCCGCTGGTGTGCCTAGTAGCGGTAAAGCGCCGCTACCTCGATGTCGGAGGGCATTGCATGATCCGGGTGCACCGTCCCCCCGTGGCGGAGGGTCTCTACGGCGGCCCGGTTCACATCCTGCTCCTCGCCCGACTCGGGTCCCGCGGAGTTGATGAGAAGAGCCTCGACCTTGCCGAGCGTGGCACCCGCCGTGACCTCGGTCAGGTCTTGCGATGCCTTGCCCGTACCGAGGAGATCCATGATGCGGCCGCGGATCCCGTCGACCTCCCGAACCCGCAGCTCGGAGAGAACGTCGGCGGCGATATCCTGCAGCTCCTCGCTGCCGATGCTCACCGGGTTCTTGCGAACCACCTGGTCCGCCACCACATCGAGCTGGGTCACACCCATGTACTCGGCGGGCAGGTCGTCCGATCCGACGAGTGCCAGCGCCGCAGGTTCTGCCGTCACCGCATTGCGCACCGCCCGATCGATTGCGCGCAAGTAATTCCGCAGCTCCTCGACGTCGCGGCCCTCACCAATGCCGTGGCCGTGATAAACGACGCCACCGGCACCGCTCCCGCCCGTTTGCGCCTGATGGAATTGCAGCTGGCGCTCGAGGTCGAAGTGTTGGGTCGCCTCAGCCAGATCGGCCGGAACCCCCAGCAGCTCGATCGGCTGGATCGACGTCGCATCGGCGCGAAACAACGCAGCGCCGCCCCGGCACAACGTCAGCAGGAAACAGTGGGCCGGATCGAGAAGGGCAACTGCATCGGCCAGATAGAACTCGGTGTCGACGATACCCCGCTCGGCGAGGCGGGCCGGCCACATGACGGCCTTGGCGTAGTCACCGGCGAGGTAAACGCCCGCCGTGCCCGAGCGGGCCATCATCAATCCGGGATCCTCTGCAAGCTCGCCAGCGCGTTCGATTGCGTTTTCGATGTCGACAATCGGCAGGTTGCGCTTCACGAGGCGCCTGGCCAGCAGCTCCAGCAGATGGCGCAGCGTCAGCGCTCGCTGCTTGGCATCGCTACTCGCCGGGACTTGGAGCGTTATCTTCGGGGTCGCTTCTACTGCCAGAAGCTCGGCCAGAAGATCCTGCATGGTTTCCTCCTTCTCGGCTACGTCAGTTGCCGTAGGTCCCAGCCTCCAGGGCTCGGACCTCCATCTCGGGGATCCGGGAGCGGGTCGGCAACGCCGTGAGAGTCTCCTTTGTCGTGCAGCGGCGCCGACACCGGTTCGGCGCGGGACCAGCCCGGCTCCCGCCGCAACCGATGATGTGGTGCTCCCGGTGAGCCCTTGTTTTCCACAATGCTCGTGCGCTCCGGTCCGGAGTAGAGCCACAAGGCCCTTTCGCCCCTGGCAAATTGCCGAAGCCATGCGCCGAGCCGTTTGCCCCTGGCGGTGCTGCGGCGGCGCTGGCAAGCTGCCAATGGAGGTCCGGGGCCGATGGATTCGGAGTATCAGTCAACGGGCCGCCGAGCGTGGCAGGGACATGTCCCGGCCGGCGATCACACGAGCCGGGCGCGGCGCCGGGCTGATTGGTATGCCCTCGGCGGCGGGCTGGCGGTGACGACGGCAGCCGCCGTGGCCGCAGCCGGATCGGTGCCATCGTGGGAGATCGGCGTGTTCCGAGCCGTCAACGACCTGGCCCACGAGCCGCAATGGGTCCTGTGGCCGCTCCAGCAGTCGGGAATGGCGCTCGCCGTCCCGGTCGGGGCCCTCCTGCTATGGAGGCTCTCCAGTTCCTGGTGGCCCCCGGTCATCCTGTTGGCGGCGGCGAGCGTTCTCGGCTGGGGAGCCGCCAACGTCGTACGCGAGCTGGTAGGCCGCCCGCGCCCCGGCTCGTCGCTCGCACATGTCCAGCTGGGCTACGACGTGCCGACGGCCGGGGCGGCCTTCCCCTCGGGCCATATGATTGTCGTGGTGATGCTGGCGACGGTGCTGGCGCCCTACCTGTCTTCCCGATTGGCCTGCTCCCTGGCGGCGCTGGCGCTGGGGGTGGCGCTGGCGCGGATGTACGTCGGCGCCCATCTGCCCCTCGAGTTGCTCGGCGGAGCGGCCCTCGGCGTCGTCGTAGGATCCATCGTCAACCTGGTTGCAGGGATCTCCGCGCCGCACCATGCTGAAATGAGACGCGGTCGCGATGGTTGAGAGCAGTGTGCCAGAACAAGACGTACCGGAAAGAACCGCCGGGGAAGAACACCACGGCCTCAGCCACCTGCTGCTCGACGATCACGTCTGGGCATGGCGGTTCTCTCTGGTGCTGTGGGCGGTCGCGGCGTCGCTTCTGATTGCCGTGGCCATCCCGCCGCTGCGAGACGCCGTATTCGCAGTCGACGACTGGTTTTACGAGACGACTTATCCAATCAAGGTCGGTGCCGTCACGGCGATGGCCCGGTTCCTCAACTTCATCGGGAGCGGCGTGTTCGTTTGGCCATTCCGAGGAGTTGTCACCATCGCCTTGGTATCCAAGAGACGCTGGCAGGCGGTGGCTGCCTGGGTGTTGGCCATCTTCGTGAGCGAGCCGTTCATCTGGATCCTCAAGAACGCCTATGGGCGAGACCGGCCCCCCGTCGCCCTCGTCGAGGCCACCTCGGGGTCATTCCCCTCCGGCCACGCCATAGGCGGTGCCGTGATCGCGGTAGGCCTGGTGGTGGCTTTCGTCCCCGCCGGGCCGGCCCGGCGCAACCTCGAAATCGTGGCCGCCGGGTTCGCCCTGTTCATGGGCGCCAGCCGGGTCTATCTCGGGGCGCACTACTTGAGCGACGTGGTGGCCGGCGTCGCCTTCGGCGCCGCAGTGGCCGTCGGGAGCGCCGTTGTCGTTCACCGCTTCTACCTCCGCCGGTTCGTGCGGGAACGGGAGGAGGCATTCCGTGTCCTCCAGGCTCGCCGAGCCGGCGGCGGCTAGAGGAGGCGTCAGTCGCCTTGTCGCAGCTGGTAGGCCGGATAGAACCCCAGGTTGGAGGTGGCGGCGGCGGCGACCGAGGTCGCCATTGCTCCCTCGACATCGAACGTGTAAGTGATGCAGCCGCCCTCGAAGACGAAGAACCACCTGCCCCGATACGTCTCGACGACCGTGTCCACATTGTCTTCTATGTAGTCGAGCGCCTCCTCGGCGGTGAGCCGAGTCATGGGGTCCAGGTTCTCGGCCCGCATCTCGAGCGTGTTCTCCGCCATGTCGAGCTCGTCGATGATCCACATGTATCGGTGGCTCGCCCGGGCGCGCTCGATTCGGGTCGCGGCAGGCGCGGTGACGTCCGCGTCCACCCTGAGGAGGAGACGGCGGCCGCGGAGCCCCGTTTCGTTCCATCGCTCGGCCAGGGCATGGGAGTACGACAGCTGGCGGGTTGTCACCGGCAGAACGAGTATTGAGATATCGGAGTCGGTCTGCTCGACGTCGATGTACTTCTGGATGTCCGTGTGGCCGCTCATGACCCGGCGAGCGCCCGAGACATCGCAAGACGCGGTGACGACCGCGCTCAGGAATGTCTCGGTGCCGTGCTCGACGGCGATTCCGGCACTCCCGCTTTCGGCTGCGAAGTCGATGTCGTCCCAGCCGATGCCCGTGGCTCGGAAGCAGGGCGTGTAGCGCGCCGTGGGAACCGCCTGCGCCGCCAGCACATTTGCCGGGGTCGGCTCGCCCACGCTGTCTTCACAGACCTGATCTCCCATGCCGAGCCGGCCGCACGCCGGCAGGAGGACCGCAACCATGGTCACCGCCACGAGTTCCCGAAGGTTCACAGCAACCCCTGTCCCCGGATCTCTGACCAGATCTGGACCACCAGGAACGCACCGGCAGCGGCCGCCGCCGCCGTGCGCCATATGCGCCGGGGGCTCCACCTTTGGATGGCGATCGGCTCGCGCGACGGGCTGATGCGCTGGAACTCGGCGACGAGATCGATGCCGCGATCCCGCTCGAGCGCCGCCAACATCGACCGCGTCTGGCGCGGGATCGTCACGCTGCAAGTTGCCGCGAACCCCTCGGCGATGTCGGCGGGAGCGAACTGATGCAATGCTCGCTCGTAGACGGTGGTGGCATCGGACTTCAGGGCCAGGATCAGCATCATGTTGGCCAGGTCAACGGCCTGGCGCCAGGGACTGGGCCGCACCATTCCGAACGAGAAGTCGATGAGAACGACCTCGCCCCGGCTCACCATCACGTTGGACGGTTTGATGTCGCGGTGGGCGAGCCCGGCGTCCCACATCCCGCGGACCACTGCGAGCGCATCGTCGATTATCGACGCACTCATATCCCCTTCGGTGATCTCCCGGGCATCTGCGAGAAACTCGCTGACCAGCAGATACTCGCGCTCCGGCGTTATCTCGACCACGGCAATCGGAGCCGCGCTCGGCACGCAGCACACCGCCATGACCCTTTGGATGTAGTCCTCGTACTCCACCAGGCGGCGCACGCTCGTGAAGCGAACCTCGTCTTCCAGCGATCCGTAGAGGATCGATCGTCCGAACTTGTACCAGCGATCCGAGTTGAGGTGAGTTTGGCTGTAGAGCTTGGCGAATAGAAAGGCCTCACCCGCGGTCTCGGCGGCGACTCTGAGGCGCAACGGCGTGGAGCTGCTGGACACCTCCAAGCGGAAGGGCTCGATCGCCAGGACATCCACCCCGAGCTGTTCCTTGACTGCCCGGCGGATTGCCCTGCCGCGCGCCCCGCTCACGTCGAGATGCGCCTTCACGCCGCGCTTCCAGGCCACCGGGAAGATGGAGTCGGGAACGAACCACCCGAAGAGAACGAACGTCACGGCCGGGGCATAGAGGGCCGACGCCAACACATCCGACGGGTGGTCAACCCCGAGGTACAACCGTCCGGCGCCGTGGAGAGCCACGAGGAGGGCCCCGACCCCCAAGGCGATCACCCGGTAGCGCCCTGCTGGGACGAGGGACAGCGCCCCGGCCATCAGCGTCACGGCCAGGGCGGCGACGGGAGCTGACGGGTGCGCCGGCCCGCTCCAGGAACCGACGACGTCCACAGCGGGTCGCACCCGGCCGATCGCCTCGCCGAGGAACTCCACGGAGACACCGACCGCGGCGATGGCCAGCAGCACGGCGAAGAGGTGACGCCAGCGCCGCACGACGATCAGCGCCACCAGCATGCCGATCCTGAGGCTCCGGACCACCCATTCGGCGCCGAGGCCGTGAAGCGCCTTGGCGACGGTGATCCCGGCTGACGTGCGCAGGTCGGCCAGCCACTCGAGGATCACCATGTCCCGCTCGGTCCACCATTCGGTCGTGCCCGGGGCGGCGAAGAGCGACGCCCAGACGAGAATCACTCCAAGCCCGGCGGTCAGCCACAGGCGGCCGCTGAGCGTGAGTTCCCTGGGCAGCGGTGCCATCTCGCCGCTCGGCCGGCGCCGCCGGCCGGAGAAACGGACGCCGGCGATACTGACGCGGCGTCGCTCACCGAGCAGATCAAGCGCGGCAGCTACCGGCGCACCCGGCAGCCCTCCCTGGTCTGATTCACCAGAGGTCGCTTCCACACCTTCAGCCTATCGGACGGACCGCGGAAGCCGGCTGCGTTCATTGTGCTTAAAACGGGGCTATTACCGATGATTAAGCACAACGAACGGTGGGGCTCGGCGCAGACGCCTACTCTTCCCGGCATGCCGGTTGCCAAACGACTTGATTCCTTCGGGGAGACCATCTTCACGACGATCACCGCGCTCGCCGTCGAGCACGACGCGATCAACCTGGGGCAGGGCTTCCCCAACTTCGACGGGCCGGACTTCGTCAAGGACGCCGCCGCCGAGGCGATGACCCGGGGGGAGAACCAGTACCCGCGCTCGTTCGGCATCGGGCCCCTCGTCGAGGCGATCGCCGACCGGTTCGCCGGCGATACCGGCCTCCCGGTCGACCCGTACGCTCATGTGACGGTCACCAGCGGCTGCACGGAGGCTCTGGCGTCGGCGTTCCTCGGGCTGATCGAGCCCGGTGACGAGGTCGTGCTCATCGAACCGACCTATGACGCGTACCGCCCCGATGTCGCCCTGGCGGGAGGCGTCCCCCGTTTCGTGACCCTGCGGCCGCCGGCCTTTCACCTCGAGGCCGATGAATTGCGCGCCGCGTTCTCCGACCGCACCAGGGCGATCGTCGTCAACACGCCGCACAACCCGACCGGGCGGGTGTTTGCCCGGGAGGAGCTCGAGTCGGTGGCGGCGCTGTGCCGGGAATACGACGTCATCGCCATCACCGACGAGGTGTACGAGCGGATGGTCTTCGACGGCGACCACATCTCGCTGGCGACCCTCGACGGGATGTGGGAGCGAACCGTCTCCCTGTCCTCGCTGGGCAAGTCCTTCTCGCTCACCGGCTGGAAGGTCGGCTGGGCCGTCGCCCCCGAGCACCTGACCGCCGGGGTGCGGGCCGCCCATCAGTTCCTCACGTTCACGACGGCGTCGCCGCTCCAGCACGGCGCCGCGGCGGCCCTGCGGGCCCCCGACTCCTACTACGACGCATTGGCGGCGGCGTACCGGTCGCGCCGCGATTTGCTCGCTGCCGGCCTCAGCGACATCGGTTTCGAGGTCTTCACGCCGGCCGGGACGTACTTCATGCTCGCCGACCACACCCCGTTCGGCTTCTCCGACGACGTCGCATTCGTTAGGCATCTCATCGAGACAACCGGCGTCGCCGCCATCCCGCCGTCGGCCTTCTACCACCGCCCCGCGCACGGAGCCTCGCTGGTCCGCTTCGCCTTCTGCAAGGACGAGGCCACGCTCGCCGCCGCTGTCGATCGGCTCAGCAACCTCCGTGGATGACGCCACGGCCCGCCGGCTGTCGACGCTGCACACGCGGCTGTACCGGCTGACCGGGGGCCGTATCGGCCGCCGCTTGGTCAACAACGACATGTTGCTGCTCACCACTACCGGGCGCCGCAGCGGCCGCGAACACACGATCCCGCTGCTGTACCTCCGTGATGGCGACAGCGTCATCGTCATCGCCTCCTGGGGCGGCCGCGACCACCCGCCGCACTGGTATCTCAATGTGACGGCCGATCCCAACGTATCCGTCCAGATCGACGGAACCGGTTGGCCCGCCGTCGCCCACGAACTCGGCGAGCCGGAACGAACCGCCTGGTGGGGACGTGCCGTCTCCGCTTACGACGGCTATGCCGAGTACCAATCCCGCACCGCATTTGTAGATTGCCACGAAATGTATCGCCGAATTGCGAATACCGTTGACGTACAGTCCTTCCACAGCGTTTCCGTAAATAATACAATTGGCGAAA
>CAMYJM010000089.1 GCA_947258635.1 uncultured Acidimicrobiaceae bacterium | reverse complement strand
CGGTCTTCGGATACGGCGAGTCGGGAATCTACACCTGGCCGGGCAAGACGATCTTCGCCCGCTCCGGCGACCCGGTCGAGGTCCTGTGGAAGAACAAGCTCACCGACCCCGTCACCGGATTCCCGCTCGACCACATACTTCCGGTGGACACGTCGCTCCACTGGGCGTACAGCCTTCACGGTTACGAGCCCTACTCGATCCCCGTCAACGGCGTCCCGATCGTGGCCCACTTGCACGGCGGGCACACCGACTTCCAGTTCGACGGCAATCCCGAGTTCTTCTTCAGCCCCGGGTGGGGCGTACGCGGCCCGCAGTGGCGCGACAAGAAATACGTTTACAACAACGATCAGCCGGCCGGCACGCTGTGGTACCACGACCATGCTCTCGGCATCACCCGGCTCAACGTGTACGCCGGAATGGCGGGGTTCTACCTGCTGCGCGACGCCGACGACACCGGGATGGTGGGCAACCCGCTCGATCTGCCGGCATACCCCTACGAGGCGGCGTTTGCCATCCAGGACCGGATGTTCTGGGCGAACGGCGAGCTGTTCTATCCGGCGTTCCCCGGTGACCCGTTCTACGACGACTTCATCACGGGCGAAGGTGCCATACTGCCGCCGGACATCTTCCCCGGAGGCGGGCCGACGGCTTTGGCCGAGTTCTTCGGCGACCACATGGTCGTCAACGGGATGATCTGGCCGCAGATGGACGTTGAGCCGCGCAACTACCGGCTGCGCTTCCTCAACGGCTGCGACAGCCGCTTCCTGGCCGTCCAGTTCTTCGAGGTTCCGCCGGGTGCGACGGATATCTCGACGGTCATCAGCGGACCGCTGGATTTCACCGTGATAGGCAGCGACCAGGGCCTGGCGTCGGCTCCGACGACCGTCAGCACGTTGCTGATGGAGACGGGCTCGCGGTACGACATCGTCTTCGACTTCAAGACCGTGGCTGCCGGCAACCGGATCATCATGAAGAACATCGGCGGCGACGAGCCCTTCGGCGGCGACATCCCCGGACCGCAGGTGTTCGGCGAGACCGACCGGATCATGGCCTTCGATGTGAACCAGCCGCTCGACGCCGCCGTCCCCGACGTGACCCCGGTCGGTATCAACTTCGGGCCGGTGGTCCCGGCGCCGAACCGGCTGCGCAAGGTGGCGCTGTTCGAGGGCACCGACGAGTTCGGACGGCTCCAGCCGCTGCTGGGCACCGCCGAACCGGCCACCGACTACCTGGGGAACCCGATCAACTGGCCGAACATGCCGGACTACGTCAACGCCGGGCTCGTCGGGCAGATGGCGGGCTCGATCGCCTGGCACAGCCCGACGACGGAGAATCCGGCGCTGGACACCACCGAGGAGTGGGAGATCTGGAACGTCACCGGCGACGCCCACCCGGTGCACCTGCACCTGGTGAACTTCGAGATCCTCGGCCGCCAGGAGATCGTCTGGGACTCCCACACTACCGAGGACGATCTGGTCATCCCCAACGACGACTACGCGACTCCGGCCGGTGACGGCACGTACCTGGTAACCCAACCCGTGGTGCAACACAACGGTTTGCTCGGCAACGGGTTCCGCATCGTGAATCTCACGTACGGAGCAGCGATCCCGCAGCCGGCGGAGTACGTCGAGAACACCCCGAAGGACATGGTCACGGCGCTGCCGGGCCAGATCACGAGGATCAAAGCAACGTTCGACAAACCCGGTCGGTATGTGTGGCATTGCCACATCCTGTCCCACGAGGACCATGAGATGATGCGGGTGCTCTACGTCGGGCCCGGCGCATGACGGCCCCTGGTCGCGGCCGCCTGCGAGGTGGCCGGACCTTCTAGGGGGCTGCGCCGAGACAGAGTGTGGCTAGTGGCCGCCGTCGGCGACGGCGGCCACGTGCTCGGGCAATGGAATACCGTCGCTGAGCCGGTCGTCCGGAATCGGAGCGCCCGCCTGCAGCGTCAGCGGAACAACCCCGGCCCAGATCGGCAGCTCGTAGTCCGCTTCGTCGTCGACGGGAGGCCCGGTGCGGACTTTGGCGGACGCCTCGTCGAGCCGGAGGGCCGTCACCAGAGTGCTCGCAATCTCTTTGTCGGTCACCGGACGCGAGGCTGCCCAGCGGCCTGCAATCACGTGATCGGTGATGATCTCGAGCGCAGCGCGCTTCTCGGCGGGATCGTCAACGATTCGGGGGGTCCCGATGACCACGACCGAGCGGTAGTTCATCGAATTGTGAAACGCGCTCCTGGCGACAACGAGACCATCGAGCAGCGTGGCCGTCAAACAGATCTCGGTGCCCGGCTGCATCGAGCGCAGCAACCGACTCGCCGGTGATCCGTGGAGATAGAGCGTGTCGCCGTCTCGGGCGTGGATTGTGGGGATGACGACCGGATGGCCCTCATCGGCGATGATTCCTATGTGACAGATGAGTGCCTCGTCGAGGATGGCGTCCACGACGGAGCGGTCGTATCGAGCCCGCTCCGGCACTCGCTTCACCTGAACCCGCTTGGTTGGAGCTTCCATGGACGGGACGTTAGTGGGACCGGGAGGCCCGCGGATGTGGCCTAGAATCTGCCCGGCTCCCACCGATCCCGCCGAGTACGTATCAACCATCGCTAAATCCGCGGTCAAGGGATCACTGATTCGGGTCGATCAATGGGGGACAAGAAGGTGGGGGGCAGTCCGCGCCCTGTAATGGAGTAACGAATTGGCAGTCAAAAAGACCAGTGCGATGGGTTCCGGCATGCGCACCTTTCTCGGGTTGGCGTTGCTGACGGGCGGCTTCCTCGGAACCCTCGCCACAAACCTGGCATTCTTCGGTTCGACCTCATGGTTCTTCGACGTTCTCGCCAACTTCAGATTCCAGATGGCCATCGGGTTGATCGCCATTGGATTGCTGTATTTCCTGCTTTTCGGCAGGGCGGCGGCTTTCGTCTTCCTGGCTGTGGGAGCCGTCAACATCTTCCTCGTAGCCCCGATGTACATGGACAGGCCGGCCCCCGCGGCGGGCCCCGAGTCGATACGAATCGTCAGCTTCAACGTCGCCGCCGGTCGGGCGAATCCGGCCGATATCCTCGACTGGGTGACCGACGCCCCTCCCGATCTGGTGTTCCTGCTCGAGTCGACGGAGGAGTGGATCGCCGCGATGCCCACCAACGGAAGCGGCTACTCCGTCGGTAATGAGATCCCCGAGGACCGGGCCTACGGGATATCGGTGCTCGGCCGGAGTGCCACCGACATCGAGCAGCTACGGCTGGGCACCACCCGGGACCCGGTCGTCCGCGTGATGGCAACGATCGGCGACCAAGCCGTTGCCGTCTATGCCGTGCACCCCCGCCCGCCCGACTCGCCGGCGGCGGCAGAGGCCCGCGACTCCCTCTTCACAGAGCTGTCCGGCCTCGTGGCCCGCGAGTCGATACCCGTCATCGTGATCGGTGACTTCAACGCCACCCCCTGGTCGTCGACTTTCCGCAAGTTCGAGAGCGAAACCGGTCTGGTCAACAGCCAGCGCGGATATGGGCTGGCGGCAACATGGCCGACTTCACTACCGATCAGGCTGATACCGCTCGACCACATGATGCACAGCGATTCGTTGACGACGATCACCCGCCTCGTCGGGCCCGATCTCGGATCCGATCACATGCCGCTGACCGTCGAAGTCTCCCTCGCCGCGCCTTAGCAACCCGACCCCGCCGTCCCTACCGGGCCCGATCGCAGCTCCACTAGCCTCAGCACGTGTTCATCGACTACTCCTCCATCTCGCCCGCCGACGTCACAGCCGTCACCGAATCGGCCATCACTGCCGCCGAGGCACTCGTCGACGCGGCAGCCGCGGCAGGCAGCCCGACGTGGGACAACACCATGGGCCTGCTCGAGAAGGCCGGCGCCATCGTCGCCGATGCATACGGCAAGGGCCCCTTTCTGGCACGCGTCCATCCCGACAGGGAGGTTCAGACCCGCGCCGTCCAGCTCGAAGAACGTCTCCAGAAGTGGTCGACCGACATCGCATTTCGGCGCGATCTATTCGAGACGGTGCAGGCATATGCCGCCGGTGACGCGGCGGCCTCATTGAGCCCGATCCGCCGCCGGCTGGTCGACCACTGGATGCGCGACTTCCGGCGAGCCGGCCACGAGCTGAACGACTCGGCGCGGGCAGCTCTCCAGGAGAAGCAACTTCGCCTGATCGAGCTTCAAGTCGAGTTCTCCAAGAATCTCGACGAGTGGGACGACGGCATCGACGTCACCAGTGAAGAGCTCACCGGCATGTCGGCCGAGTACATCTCGCGGCTCGCTCCCGGGACTGCCGAAGGCACCTACCGGATCTCGATGGCATATCCCGACTACGTGCCCTTTCTCGAACAAGGCGCCAACCGTGACCTCCGGCGCCGGCTCCAGCACAAGTTCTGGAATCAAGCGGTCGAGGCCAACAAGCCGCTCCTCCAACAAGCCGTTGCGGTGCGTCAGGAAATGGCCGCGCTGCTCGGGTACCCAACGTGGGCGCATTACGCGATGGAAACGAAGATGGCGGTCGATCCGGGAAACGTCGAAGAGCTATACGCCGGCCTCGTCGCCCCGCTCCAGGAAAAGGCCCGGGCCGAGTTGGCCGCGATGGCAACCATGATGGAATCGGAATATCCAGGAGAAACGACCCAACCCTGGGACTGGAGCTACCTGCACACCCAGCAGCGCAAGCGGGACTTTGGCGTCGATCCCGAAGAGGTGGCCGGGTACTTCTCGCTGGAGCCACTCATCGAGGGCATGTTCGCCGTCACCGGCGACGTCTTCGGCCTCGAATACGAGCGAATCATCGACACGGGAGCGTGGCACCCGGATGTCTTCCTCTACGCGATCAAGAACCGCGGTGCCACCGAGCCGCTGGCGTACTTCTACGCGGACCTCTTTCCGCGGGAAGGCAAGTTCGGCCACGCGGCGGCTTTCGGGCTCCGGTACGGGCGGCTCGAGAACGGCGGGTACGTCAAGCCGGTCGCGGCCATCGTCGCCAACTTCACCAAGCCAACCGCGGACACCCCGAGCCTGCTGCAGCACAACGAGGCGCTCACCTTGTGGCACGAGTTCGGCCACATCCTGCACTTCTGTTTGACCACGGTGGACCTGGTCCGGTTCTCGGGCTACGACACCGAATGGGACTTCGTCGAAGCGCCGTCGCAAATCATGGAGAACTGGATGTGGGAACCGGAGGTGCTGCAGCGTTTTGCGCGGCACTACGAAACCGGCGAGCCGATTCCGGCGGATTTGGTGCGGCAGCTCGTCGCGGCTCGTGACCTCAACGTCGGCTTGATCACGCTGCGCCAGATGTTCCTCGGGCGGCTCGACCTCACGCTGCATGCCACCGCCGAGCCGGTGGACCTCGACGAGGCCTACCGCAGCTCATACCAACTGACGCAGCTCCCGTTTCACGAGGGAACGTTCTTCCCGGCCGTCTTCGGCCACCTCATGGGCGGCTATGACGCCGGGTATTACGGCTACCTGTGGGCTCAGGTCTATGGAGATGATATGTACAGCGTGTTCCAAGCCGAGGGGACGATGAGCCCGACCGTCGGCGCCCGCTATCGCAATGAGGTGCTGGCCACCGGTGGGTCGCGCGATGCGATCGACCACCTCCGTGCCTTCCTCGGCCGCGAGCCGTCGAGCGACGCGTTCCTGGCCAAGCTCGGGCTCGGCTAGTGGTCCGGCACTCCTAGAGTCGTCAGCCCATGGCTGTACGCCGCCTCGCGATCGGAATCATTGGCCTGCTGATACTCGGCGCGTGTAGTCCGGCGGGACCGCCGCCGCCGGAGACGAGTTCGCCCCCTCCGCCCGGCTCGACAGACGCACCGGCGTCCACGACGACCTCGACCGGAGCGCCCCGCCAGCCCCTCCTCGATCCGGCCGGGTCTTACGCGGTGGTGGTCTTCACCAACCACCTGCCGGCATTTGGGCTCGACCCGGAGGGCGCCGCCGATCGACCGTGGGCCCGCTTGCACACCGCGCGGGATTACATCTCGATGGTCCGCCTCGTCGGCGAGTCCCGGGCCAAAGTCGTGCTGAGCTATAGCCCGGTCCTCCTGGAGCAGATCGCGGACACCGCGGCCGGACGGTGGGATCAGGCCGCCCGCATCACCGCGATACCCGCCGCCGAGCTGACCGCCGAGGACAAGGCATACATCGATGAGGTCTTCTTCGTGGCCAGTCCGGCTCAGATCGACCGTTATCCCCGGTACCGGGAGCTGGCCGACCGGCGGGCTCAGGGGCGCCGATTGTCGACGACCGAGTACCGCGACCTGCAGGTTCTGTTCAACCTGGCCTGGACGAGCCCGCTCCTCCTCGAAGCCGAGCCCCTGGCGGCGATGGCCAACTCGGGGCGCGGCTTCGCCGAAGCCGACAAGCAGCTCCTTCTCGACGCCCACCGGGCCGCCGCCTCCGAGTTCCTCACGTCACTGCGATCGCTGTGGGCGGACGGCCTCATCGAAGTGGCGACAACACCGCTGGCCAACCCGACGCTCCCCTTGATGGTCCGCAACCGAATGGACCAGGACGCCACGGACCAGATCATTCGGGGGGCAGAGCGGGCGTCCCGGGTGCTCGGACGGGACCCGCGGGGGATGGCACCGGCGGGCGGCTTGATCGACCAGACGAATGGAACGGCCGCCCTGTCCGCCGGATTCGAATGGCTCTTGCTCTCCGGACCCGAAACGGCCCCGCCGTTTCAACTGACTTCCGAAAGCGGCAACTTGCTCGCCCTGGTGGCGAACCCCGAACCGGGGAAGCGCATCGCCGAGACGTACTTCACCATGGATCCCGCCCTGGCCGCTCGTGACCTCATCAGCGCCATCTCCGGCACCGTGGGCGATGGCTTGGGGGTGGTGGCGACGTTCAGCGCCGACGCTACCGAACCGTGGGGTCGCTACGAGGACGGGGGCCTCGCCTTCCTCCGCCGCGTGCTGCAGGAATTGGCGACGGCGCAGGAATTCACGGCCGTACTGCCGTCCGAGCTGAACGACTCACTCCGGTTCGATCCGGGGCCCTGGCCGGACCTGCCCGACACCTACCTGCGGGGTAACGCGGAGCTGGCGGCCTGGGCCCTCCTGGCAGACACCAGGCGCGAACTACTGCGCCAGCGTGAGGTCGGCCTCGTCGATGCCGTCGCCCTCGAAGCGGCATATGGGCAGATCCTGCAGGCCCAGGGAGCCGACTGGTACTGGTGGTACGGCCCGGACCGCGCCTCGGGGGACGATGCCTACTACGACGCTACCTTCCGCGGGAGGCTGGCCGAGGTGTGGGATCTGCTCGGCGCCAGCCCGCCCGACCAACTGCGAGTGCCGCTCCAGGACCCGGAGCCGGTGCCGCCGACCCGCCTCAACCGCCCCGTTCCCGCCACCATCACTATCGACAACACGATTGCGAACCGCGAGTGGTCCCAGGCAGGGCTGTTCGATGAGCGTTCCTCGGACCTGATCGAGCGGGTCCTCTACACCTTCGACGATGCCCGGCTGTTCCTCCGCGTCGACTTCACGACCGAGGTGCTCGGCGACAGTGCTCCCGGGTTCGATCTCTACCTGCGCGGGCCCTCGGGAACGGGTGCGGCCCTGACACCCCGCCGGAACGCCATCGGCTTCGAAGCCGCCATGGTTGTGGAGTGGCGGGCGACCAACCCGGTCCAGGTCTCACTCGTCAAGCCCTATCGGACCGACGGCACCACGAACGCGGAGACGAGGGACGCCGGCTTCGACGGAGACTCAATCGAGTTCGAGCTCGACCTCGACACGATCGAACCCGCGATCCGGGCCGGGGATCGAATCGACTTTCGCTTCGTCGACCTGACCGGAGGCCCGGAAAGTGGGCAATTCCCGGCGGCCGCCCCGGGTGTGTTCGAGTTCCCCAATCTCGGGGCCGGAATCGAGCTCGCCCGCATCGCCGACCGGGTCGGCGACGACCACGGCCCCGGCAACTACAGCTACATCGTCGATAGCGAGATTCGCGCCGGCACATACGACCTCGCCGGTCTCGTCGTTCGCCTGGTCGCCGGCCCGGCGGCCCCGGTTCCGGGCGCCGTCGGCGATGTCCAGTTCGAGATCACGTTTC
>CAMYJM010000088.1 GCA_947258635.1 uncultured Acidimicrobiaceae bacterium | reverse complement strand
GTCGTATGCCGCATCCGAAGTCGCGCGATCCCCATCCGACAAGCCGACCGTGGCGCCTTCAGTACCGCAGACTGACTCGACGTCCGACGGCCACTCGATGTCGCATACCCCATCACCCCAGACCGCTTCGAACGAACTCGCGTATGTGGCGGTGCAGACCCGGTAGACAACACAGGCCGAGTCGGGCAGTGCCTGCTCCGCCGGGTTCAGGAACGGACCCTGTGCCTGATCCGCGGCCGGATTGCCGAGGACCTCACCGGTCGCCCGGCCGTCCCAGAAGTTCCCTCCGACGAAGGTGCCTTTCTTGTCGATGTGGAAAATCGGGCTGACCGTCGCATAGGCCGAACTGGGGGGTTTTCTGTCCCCAAACCGTCCGGTGATTGATCCCTCGTAGACGCCGCCTCCGTTGTTGATGGCAGAGTCCGGCCCCGTCCAGCCCCAAGCTGGATCGTGACAGCTTGCACACGATTGATTGCCGTTGATCGACAGCGAAGTGTCGAAGAAGATTGCCTCGCCCAGGTCCTCACTCGAGGCAGCCTCTTGAGCCGCCGCCGGGCCGATCGACCCGACCAGCAACAAGGCGAGGAGAAGGGTTCCCCATACCCGCAGTCTCATGTTTGCCTCCCGCATCTCTCGATGCAGTCGAGGTTGCCTCCCCTGCCAAGTCTTGCCGCCCGGGCCACCGGCGACCAGGGTCGAACGGCCCTTGCTTACTCCAGAGGACGACGGCAAGCCCTTCGCTTTCGGCTGCGCGCCCGGCCGAGTCGCAGAGTGCACGAATTCAAGATTCATGTCACAGCTCTTCGACCGGATCGCGTCGATTTGTTTTGGCTAGGCTGCGATTGATACGCCCGAGGTCAGCTCGGTGCGGGAAGCCCGAACCCCTGAGGCTCGGGAGTAGCTACCAAGGAGGGCTATGAGGTACCGACTTTTGGCTTTGCTGGTGGTGATCAGCATGATCATCGCCGCGTGCGGAAGTGGTGACGAAGACACGACGACAACCGCTGCAGCCGGTGGCGGTGACGATGGAGGCGGTACAGCCGAAGTCATCGATATCGATTTCTGGGTGGCCTTCTCTGATGAGGCCCGCCTTGGATTCGCTGAGGATCGGGCAGCCGAGTTCAACACGAAGCACCCTGAGTACAACATCGAGGTGACGTCGTTCGCCTCGTACAACGACGCGTTCGACGCCGCCGTGCTTGCCGTCGACAGCGGCGAGCCCCCCGGCATCATCCACTTCTTCGAGGCCGCCACCCGGCAGGCGCTCGACGCCGTGGGCGCCGATGGCAACCCGATCTTCAAGTCGGTGACGGAGGCGATCGCCGGTCGCAGCGAGATCCTCGGAGAGCCGGTCGTTCTGGATTCGGTCGTCTCGGCTGCCCGTGACTACTACACCGTCGACGGTTCGTTCTATTCGATGCCGTGGAACACTTCGACGACAGTCATGTTCAACAACATGGAGATCCTCAACGCAGCCGGTATCACGGAGCCTCCGGCGACGTGGGCCGATGTTGAGACCGCCTGTGAGGCCATCATGGGTCTCGCCGACGGACCGAGCGGCTGCATCACGTGGCCGAACCACTCATGGTTCGTCGAGCAGAGCATGGGCCAGCAAGGCGAGCTTCTCGCCAACGCCGACAACGGCCGGTCCGGCCGGGCGACCGAGGTCTTCCTCGAGTCCGACGGAATGCTTGCATATCTGGATTGGTGGAAGGGCCTCTCGGACTCCGGCTACTACACCTACACCGGACTGCAGCGTGACTGGGATGGCACGTCCAATGCCTATCTCGCCGGTGAAGTCGCGATGTTGATCTACTCAAGTTCGGATACGACGTTCTTCGACGAGAACGCCGAGTTCGACAACCAGGCCAGCTTCATGCCGCGCAACGGCGATGTCGACTACGTCGGCAACCTCATTGGTGGCGCGACGATCTGGATGCTGGACGGCATGGACACTGCCACCGAAGACGGTGCGCTTGCGTTCATGAACTTCTTCTCCAATCCGGACAATGCTGCCGATTGGCATCAGCTGACCGGCTACGTCCCCATTACCGAAGATGCAGTCGACCTCCTCGAAGGTGAGGGCTGGTACGACGAGAGCCCGAACAGCAAGGTGGCTTCTGATCAGCTCGCAGCTGCCCAGAACACACCTGCATCGCTCGGTGCCCTCTTGGGCAACTTCGTGGGTATTCGTGACATCATCACGATCGCCATCGAGGACATCCTCGTGAACGATCTCGACGTCGCCACCCGGATGGCCCAGGCCAACGAGGAAGCCAACAAGTCGCTGAGCGAGTACGAGCAGCTGTACGGCAACTAGGCCCGAGGAGACGGACTGATTGAACGCTGTGGAGGCGGGGCACCCGCCCCGCCTCCAAACGTTTAGTCTCCAGGAGCACAACAACCAGATTCTGACGCTGAATGGACCCTGAAGCCCGATGCTGATCATTGGTCTCGTCGCCGCCGCCATACTCGGCCCGTTCTACACGTGGCGCAACACCGACAACCCTTCAGCCAGCCGGTTCGGCATCGCCTCGGCCGTTGCAGTCGCGGGCGCCGCCGTGACCCCCATCGCGATGGGCCAATGCGGCTTTGCGGCGGAGTCAACCGGCGTCGATCATCTCTTTGCCTATGGCCTGATGGCCGCAGGCGCCCTGCTCGGTCTGGTCGCTCTGCAAGCCCTATTCGACCGGGCCGACGGCAAGAAGCGCGACACCGTCGCAATGACCGGCGAGATCCGCACCGGGGGATACCGGATGGGTTGGTGGGTGCCGTGGCTGCTGCTGTCGCCGACGCTGATCATCCTGCTCGTTTTCCTGTACCGGCCGGCCGTCGAGACCTTCACGCTCTCCACCCAACTGACCCGGCTCGGCGCCCCCAGGTCGGTCGACGTGTGCTTCAGCAACTTCACCGAGGTTCTGATCGACGACCCGTTCAAGCTGGTCGCCTACCCACTGCTGGCCATCGCCGCCATCTACGGCGCTCGGTTCTGGGTGAAGCGCGCAGCGCCCGGCTCCCTCAGTCGCCGCGGCGCCGATCTGGCGGCGGTGGGGGCGATGCTGTCCGTGTTCGTCGCCCTGTATGCCGTCTTCTCGCCTGGGGGCGGCGGCCAAGTCGCCTACCGGCCCGTCTACGTCAACACCGTGATCATCTCGATCGGCATCGTCGCTCTGGGGATGGTCGGCGGTCTGGCGGTGGCCTATCTCGCCTTCCGCGAGATCCGGGGCGGAACCATCTATCGCACCCTCCTGATCTGGCCGTATGCGATATCTCCGGCTGTGGCCGGGGTGCTCTTCTTCATGATCTTCGATCCGACCGCAGGCGTCTTCACGCACGTCATGGACACGTGGTTCGGGATCGACGTGCCGAACTACCGGGAGCACGCCGTCCTGGCTCAGGGCGCAATCATCCTCGCCAGTGCGTGGAAGATCCTCGGATACAACATCCTGTTCTACCTCGCCGGACTGCAGACCGTCCCCATCGACCAGATCGAAGCCGCCGTGATCGACGGGGCGTCGGCCTGGCAGCGGTTCACGAAGATCGTCCTCCCGGCGTTGTCACCGATCACGTTCTTCCTGCTTGTCACCAACCTCACCTATGCGTTCTTCGAGGTGTACGCCACTATCGACTTCATGACGAAGGGGGCGCCTGCCGGCAAGACCTCGGTCGCGATCTACGAGATCATTCGCGTGGGCGTCAACAACGGCGACCTGGGCCGCGGCGCGGCCCAATCCGTGCTGCTGTTCATCGCGGTGATCGGCGTGACGCTATGGCAGTTCCGCACGAGCGGCAGCCGCGTCAGCTACGGGGGCGCGTGATGGCCGGACTCGCACCGGGCGTCCAGCGCCGCGGGTGGTTCCGGGGGCGCAAATGGCCGTTCCATCTCGGCCTGACGGCGACCGCGACCATCATCGCCTTCCCGTTGCTCTACGCCGCTTTGATCGCTACGCAGAACAACCCCGAGATCTTCTCGTTCCGCACCTCGCCCGGCACCGCCCTGCGGTCCAACTTCGAAGCCGTCTGGGTGAAGCGGAACTTCGCCGGCGCCATGTGGAACACGGTTCAGATGTCGTTCTACGTCACGGCGGGCAAGACGGTGCTCTCGCTGCTCGCCGGCCTTGCCTTCGTTTACTTCAAATTCCGCGCCAAGTGGTTGGTCTTCTTCTTCGTGCTCGTCACTTTGATGATGCCGACTGAGGTCATGATCCTGGCGATGTTCCGTATGGTTTCGGGATTCGGATGGCAGGACACGATGACCGCCCTCGTCGCCCCCTTCCTGGCGTCGGCAACAGGGGCATTCCTGTTCCGACAGCACTTCGCCAACCTGCCCCTCGAGCTCCTCGAGGCGTCCCAAATCGATGGGGCCACCCCGATCAAGTTCCTCACCCGGGTGCTGATTCCGATCTCGTGGAACGTCATCGCCGCCCTTGCCGTCATCCAGTTCGTGTACACGTGGAACATGTTCCTCTGGCCGAGCCTGATCATCAGAGATGAGGCCCGTCAGGTCGTCCAGGTTTCCCTGCAGACGCTCACCAATATCGACGGGGCATTGACCTACGGGCCTTTGATGCTCGCTGCGATAATCGCTTCGATTCCCCCGGCGATCGTCTTCCTCCTACTGCAGAAGCGTTTCATGAGCGGGTTCGCCATCGGCCAGGAGAAGTAAGCGTCGGCCGCATCGCGGTATCAACCTGGCATCCGGAAGCTCGCCGGGCCACGGGAAACGCGAAAAAACTTTAAGAAGACATTGAAACCTTGACAACCCGATCGCGGGCAGAATGATCGGTGGATAGGGGCACGGCTTCAGGCCGTGTCCGGCCATTGCCATATTGGTGGGAGACTCTGCATGACGATTACCGGATCGGCCGCGAGGCGTACCGCGACGGTCTTGACGGCATTGCTCGTGGTGATCGGAACTCACGTCGCCGCTCCGTCTACGGCGGGTCCGACGGCAGCAGCGGCCACGGCCGTGCAGCGGGTCAAGCTCCTGCCTCGCCAGGATGCCGAGGTGATCCAAGCGCGCCCGAATCTGAATCTGGCTTCGAGCCGGAGGATGCGGGCGAAGGCGACGCCGCGTCGCGTGTCCTTCATCAAGTTCCGGGTGCCGCAGGCCATCGATCCGATACTGAGCGCGAGACTGGTGCTCCGAGCCAAGTCGGATACGGACACCCGTCTCGTAGTGCGCCGGTCCGGCAAGCGCTGGCGGGAATCGACGCTCACCTATGAGACTGCACCGAGCATCGGGGGGCGACTCGGCGCCATCGACGTCGCCGCCGGGGAGCGCCACTGGGTCTCGCTGGACGTCAGCCAGTATGTGGACGGGCCGGGCATCTACAGCTTCGCGGTTGTGGGGGTATACGACTCAACTGCCTTCGTGGCGAGCTCGGAGAGCGCCACGGCGCCCCGTCTGATGCTCCGAACCGAATCCGTCTCCACAACTACCCAGCCCCCCACCACCACGACGACCACAACTACGACTCGGCCCCCGACCACGACCACGACCACGACCACGACCACCCTGGCGCCCCCGACCACGACCACGACGACTCAGGCGCCGCCGAATGGGGCGGTCATGGTTGCCGCCGGCGATATCGCCTGTTCCCCGACGAGTGGGAGCTTCAACGGCGGCCAGGGCACGGCAACCGCATGCCGGCAAGCTCATACCTCCGATCTGGTCCTGGCGGCCAACCCGGATGTCGTGGCAGCTCTCGGCGACCTTCAGTACGAGAACGGCGAGCTCGCCAACTTCATGGACTCCTACGATCCATCATGGGGCCGGCTGTTCAACCGCACCCGCCCCTCTCCGGGAAACCACGACTACAGAACGCCCCACGCCGCGGGGTACTTCAACTAGTGGGGAGGCCGCGCCGGGGATCCCGCCAAGGGCTACTACAGCTACAACGTGGGCTCGTGGCACGCCGTCGTGCTCAACACGAACTGTGGAGCACCCGACGTCGATTGCAGCGCCACCGGCGCTCAGGCGGCCTGGCTGCGCGCCGACCTGGCGGCCTCCTCGGCGGAGTGCACGGTCGCCTATGGCCATCATCCGCGGTTCTCGAGCGGGAAGCACGGCGACGTGGCGAGCATCTCCGCTTTGTACGGCATCCTGTACGAAAACGGGGTGGACATCTATCTCGCCGGCCACGACCACAACTACGAGCGGACCGCCCCGCTCAACTCGAACGGCGCCGTCGCCGCCGATGGCATCTACAACTTCATCGTCGGCACCGGGGGCTCCCACTTGCGTCGCGATACCGTGCAGCCGCGCAGCTTCACTCGAGCGTGGGACGATCAAACCTTTGGTGTCCTCCGCCTCGATCTGCTCCCCGGGAGCTACGAGTGGGAGTTCATCAACGATGGATCCGGGACTTATCGTGACGCCGGCAGCAGGTCATGTCGGTGAACTCCCCCGCCCACTGAGGAACCGGCGGCGCGCTTGCTCGACCTCCCCCAGGGGCTACCTCAGCTGAGGCATATCCTCAAAGGGAACTTGGCAATCCCTCCGCGGCGCCTGTCGCGCTTCACCGCATTTGATCCGAAGCGGTTGCGGGGTGTGTCGCCGGACCAGGGGCTTCAGCCGTCGAGAACGGCGGCGAGGCGACGTTCGCCCTCACCCTCCACGAACCACCACAGCCCGACGCCCAGGGCGGTAACGGTCGCCGCACCCAGGATGGCAACGTACGAGAGAGTCCACCCCGGGCCGTGATCGCGCAGAACGGGGAGGCCGAGGGCAAGGCCGGCGCCGAACGCGGCGATTCCGATTCCCGTGATGAACACGGTCATGAACCCGAACCAGGTGAACTTCGAACCGAAGGCAGCGACAACCATCTTCCGCTCGTTCAGTGGGAATAGGTAGGTGGCCTCGATATCGGCGGCGAGGAGGGTCCCCTCCCCCAGCGACGCGTTGACATCGGCCTCCAGCCGGGCCGCATAGTGGCGAGCGAATATCAGGTACGAAGCGTCGAAAGCGGTCATCGTGGCGCCAAAGAGGGCCACAACGGGAACCAGTAGAAAGGCTTCCGGCACCTGCCACCATCCGAGAAGGAGCAGGGCAATCTCAGCAATGGCGGCGAAACGCACATCCGAGAAGAACCGCTCGTGGTAGTAGCGAGTCATCCCGCGCATTCGTCCGAGTTGGGCAGCCTTGAGGCGAAGAGCATCATCCATGGGCTCAATCTAGGGAGCCCCAGCCATCCATGCCTGCGGCCCGCACCGAACACGAAGCACTGCCTGCACGGGAAGGAGTCCGGCGATGATCCCCGAGAAACCGGGGCCCGGTCAAGAGTCGGTCTGGGATTACCCGCGCCCACCCCGGGTCGAAGCTGAACCGCGGCTCGTGGAAATAATCTTCAACGGAGTAACCATCGCCGAGACCGCGGGGGCGCGGCGCGTTCTCGAAACCAGCCACCCGCCAAATATCTACGTGCCTCTTGTCGACGTTGCCGCCGACGTTCTCACCCAAAGCGCCGAGCGGTCTGTTTGCGAGTGGAAGGGTGCCGCCGAGTACTGGGACATCTGCGTCGGCGACCGGGTCGCCCCCGCCGCAGCTTGGAGCTATCCCGCCCCCCGTCGCGGATTTGGGGCTCTGATAGACCACCTGTCGTTCTATCCGCGGCTCATGGACGCCTGTTACCTCGGTGGGGAGCTGGTGACGCCGCAGCCGGGTGGCTTCTACGGTGGCTGGATCACCAGCGACGTCGTCGGGCCTTTCAAGGGCGGCGCCGGCACCTGGAGTTGGTGAGCGGTTCTTCGCGGCGCCCTCGACCAATGAGAATCGCCGGGCACCGCGTTGGCTGCGGCGGCACTAGGAGAAGCGGCTCACACCGGCCGCAGCATCCCGGCGAAGACCTGCCAGGCCAGCGCGGACTTGGCGAAGAAGCTCAGCGGGATGTAAGCCCGCTCCCCGTAGGGGTAGTCGGCCCACTTCCCGACTTTCTTGTACTGGAGGACCATGTTGATGGCGAAGACGTTGCCGGGATTCGGTCATGATGGTTGCCATACCTCTCCTGGATGTACCTCAATTCACGGTGCCGGGTCCCGCTTGGATGGCTGGGATTCTACGGAACGCCGCGGCCGGGCCGC
>CAMYJM010000087.1 GCA_947258635.1 uncultured Acidimicrobiaceae bacterium | reverse complement strand
GAGTTTGCTCCGCAAACTCGCAAGCAACGCCGGAGGCGTTGCCGTGGGCCTGGTGGGAATCGAACCAACGACCTTCGGATTAAAAGTCCGCTGATCTACCAATTGAGCTACAGGCCCGGCGTAATCGTAGTTACCGCGTGTGGGGCCCGATCCCGCGCTGGCGGCCGGCTGTGCGGGCAACGGGGCGCATTCGTTAGTGCAGCGTCCGGGGTAGCCTGGAGCGCAGGCGAAGGGGACGGTCGACAGTGGGAAGTCGTCTTGCTACTAGAGGCGAAACGGCAGCACCGGTGGTGGCGACGGAGCAGCCGTCGGCGGCTATGCCCGGGGGTCCGGGCGCGCCCCGGACGCTGCTGTGGGCCCCTCGGTTAGTCGTCGCGGCCACGACCATCTTCGTCGTCGTTTTCTCCTGGCTGGTGCTCTACAAGCACGCCCACCTGGGCACTCGGTCTTTCGACCTGGCGATCTTCGACCAGGGGCTGTGGCTGCTGAGCCAGGGGGAAACTCCCTTCGTCACGGTGCGCGGCTTACACCTCTTCGGCGACCACACGTCTTTCCTGATGATCCCGCTCGTGCCGCTCTACTGGATCTGGGCGGACGTCCGTGTCTTGCTGATCGTCACGGTGCTGGCGATGGCTGCCGGGGGGCCCCTGGTTTACGCCGCCGCTCGCGCCGAGAAGATCGAGCGGTGGCCGGCGGCGGCGCTCGGCGTCGCCTACCTGTTGCTGCCGGCGGTGCAGTGGCAGGTGTGGGACGTCTTCCACCCGGAGGTGCTCGCCGTGCCTCTGCTGATCGCCGCCTATCTGCTGGCGTTGCGCGGGCGGGCGGGCTGGTCGCTGGTGGCGCTTTCCGTCGTGCTGTGGGCGAAGGAGGACGCCGCGCTGGTTGTCGTTCCACTGGCGATCTATCTCGGCCTGCGGTTCCGACGGCAACTTCTGGCGATCGGGGGGACCGCTCTCGGCATCGGGGCGCTGCTGGTCAACTTCGGACTGCTGTTGCCGCACTGGTCGCCCACCGGGGAGCTGATCTACACCGGCCGGTACGGCGCGTTCGGCGATTCGCTGGCGGGGATCGCGTGGGGAGTGCTGACGTCACCGGGAGAGGTGATCACAGCAGTGCTGGCGCCCGAGCAGCCGCTGTATCTCGTCGCGCTGGTTCTGCCGCTGCTGGCCGCGCTGGCCGCTCCTGAGATCTTGCTCGTCGCCGGGCCGACGCTGTTGGCGAATCTGCTTTCCGCCCACCGCTATCAGGCGATGGTGCAGTATCACTACACGGCCTACGTCATCGCGGTGGTCGCGATCGCCGCCATCGTGGGCACGCGCCGGCTGACGGCATGGAGCAAGCAGCGGTCGCCGCGGTGGACGAAAGCCGTTGTTGGCGTCGGATTGGTGGCCGCGGTGACCGGTTGCATCTTGGGCGGGCCGTGGGGCCTCGAGCGGCGCAACCCGTGGGCCGGGTACGCGGCGCGCTCCGACTTGGTGAGCGAGGCGCTGGCGGTGATCCCGGATGACGCGGCAGTGGCAGGTGACGGCCGCCTGATCGTCCACTTGGCGCACCGGCCGATCGTCTACGACTTCCCGAATCCCGTCGCGCCGCGTAATTGGGGGGCGCCCGGTTCTGACCTGCCGCCTCCCGACGACTTCGATTGGCTGGTCGTCCGAGCCGACCTCGAAGGTATGGACGAGCTGTTTCTCCGTGAGCTGGGCAAGCTGACGGCGAGCCGCACCTTCATCCGCGTCCTCGCCAACGACGAGGTCACCGTCTTCCGACGAGCCACCGCCGGCGACGCCGCGGAACCATCACCCCACTGGGCGCGGTTCGAGTAGCCGGGATCACGCGGTGACCTTCGCGTTCGTTGTGCTTAATCGCGGCTCATAGCGGCGGTTCAGGCACAACCAAACGCGTGAGAGGGGCGCCGCCGCGGCGACTAGGCGCGGCGCCCCTTGATGTCCTCGATGCGGGTCTGGACGTCGGCGATCTGTTGCTCCAGGTCGCGCTGGTACTGCTCGAGAAACTCGACGATCTGGTCGTCGGTCGGGTTCTCGTACAGCCAGCGTTGGGCGCGGCTGCCTCGTCCCCGGCCGCCGAATGGGCCGCGCGATCCTCTGCCGGCCATGCGGGCAAACATCGGGCCGGACATCCACATCTTGCGATGCATGTCGCCCCAGGGACCGCACGGACCGTGGTGGTGGTCTTCGGTGGCTTCTTGGTCTGTTTTAGCTGTTGTGTCTTGTGCTGGTTCGCTCATGATTTCCTTTCGTAACTGTCCAGGAGGGCACTCAGCCGCTCCTGGGTGAATTGCAGCGCTTCGGCCCAGGTCTCAAGCAGCGACTCTCCGGTGTCGGTCAACGCGTACGTGCGCTTGGAGCGGCCGAGATCGCCGTCGTTCCACTGGGAGGTGACGATGCCCTCCTCTTCGAGCCGGCGCAGACCGCGGTACAGGTTGCCGTGATCGATGCGCTTCAGGCCGAGGTAGTCGGCAATCTGGTCCGCCAGGTCGTAACCATGTGCCGTGCCGTCTCGCAGCGCCAGGAGGAGCGCCGGTTCGATGAGGGGGGTCAGCGGCGGCTTGACGCGCCATGTGCCGTCTTCGGCGCGACGTCTGCCACGACTCCGACGACCGCGGTGAGGGTGGGGGCTCTTATGCATGTCAGTAACATATATGTGAAACACATATATGTCAAGTACATGTATCGACTTCATCCGAAGCAGGATTCGGATGAGTACAACTGGTGCGGCCTGGCGGCCGCAGCGTTTCCCGGATCGAACCGCACATGTCGCTTCGATCCCGACGAGGGGGACTCCTGACGAATCCCCCTCGTGTCCCCCTCCAGGAGTACTTCCGTCGCAGCGTTTCTGGAGACCCGTCCCGCGTATGCTGCGAGCCATGATCCGCTACGGGATATCGCAGCTGCCGCCGGAAGGTGTCGACGACGCCGAGTTCCTCGACTCACTGCTTGCGCGTGGTCATGACGCCGTCGAGCTGCCGTTTGTCCATGGTTTCCCGTGGAAAGAGAAACGGTGTGCCCAATTCGGGGAACTGGCTGCGGCGCGGGGCATGACCGTGTCGGTGCACGCCCCGTACTTCGCGGTGCTCACTTCTGACGACCCGGAGAGCCGGCCGAAGACGTTGTCGGCCATCGAGCACACCATGAAGCTGGGCAAACAGCTCGGGGCGCACACGATCGTTGCCCACACCGGGTACGGCAGGGGTCGCCCGGCCGAGGAGCTGCACGAGCTGGTAAACGACGGCCTGGCGACGATCGAGGGCAAGGTGCGCCACCTTGGCGTGGCGCTCGGATTGGAGACGTCGGGCACTGAGCGGTCGTTCGGGTCGCTCGGTGACATCGCGTTGATCGCCGGCAGATTCTCTTTCGTTCGGCCCGTGATCGACTGGGCGCATGTGCACGCCATCAGCGGGGGCGGGCTCACCACGGCGGAGGCCTTCGCCTCGGTCATCGCCTTCCTGCGCGCCCAATTCCCGGGGTGGGCCATCGATCCGCTGCATACCCAGTTCACCGACAACCAGTTCGGGCCGAAAGGCGAGATCCGCCACGTGCCCTACGGCGCCGGCACGCTGCGGGTGGCACCGCTGGTGCAGGCCGCGGTCGCCGCCGGGCTCAAGATGATCGTGATCTCAGAGGCCAAGGAGGATTCGAGCCACGCCGCCATCCTCGACGAGCTGCGAGCGGCCGAGCGGACCGCCCGCCCGGCGCCTCGGGGGCCCGGGCGGCTGCTCGGGTCGGGCAAGATCGACCCGCCTGCCCCAGTCACCGTCGTCAAGGACGGCGACGCCTTCTTCACGACAGGATTCGATCGAGAGGTGCGCTTGTCGAACGTCGACAAGGTGTTCTGGCCGGAAGATGGATACACCAAGGGCGACCTCGTGCAGTACTACGCCTCGATCGCTCCGGTGCTGTTACCCCACCTCGCCGGGCGGGCGTTGTCCTTGTCGCGCTATCCGGACGGCATCGGGGGCAACTCCTTCTACGAGAAGCAGTGCCCATCCCATGCGCCCGAATGGATGGTGCGCGCCCCGATCCACTCGGGGCATCGCGGCGAGGTGATCGAGTTCTGTACGGCGCCCGACGTCGAGTCGTTGATGTGGATCGCCAACATGGGCGCCATCGAAGTGCACCCCTGGCTGTCGCGGTTCCAGCACCCAGGTAATCCGGATTATGCCCTCTTCGACCTCGACCCCCAGGAAGGCTCGTCGTGGGAGCAGGTAGTCTACGTGGCCGGGCTCATCAACGTGCTGCTGGAACGGCTCGGCCTGGCTGCCTATCCGAAGACATCGGGTTCGCGCGGAATGCACATCCTCGTTCCGCTGGAGCCGGCGTACGACTATGGGCGGGTGCGCCGGTTCGTCGAGACGGTCGGGCGGATGGTCGCCGCCGCCGATCCGGATGCGGCGACCCTGGAGTGGGATATCCCGCGGCGTGGCCCGCGGGTGTTCATCGACCACAACCAAAACGTCGGCGGCAAAACGACGGCCTCGGTCTACTCCGTGCGCCCCCGGCCGGGCGCCCCGGTGTCGACCCCCCTGCTGTGGGACGAGATCGGCGACGTCGACCCGGCCGACTTCACGATCGCCACCATCTGGGCCCGCCTCCGTCGCCACGGCGACCTGTACGCTCCCGTGCTCACCGGCGCCCAACGCCTCGACGGGCCTGAAGCCGCGCTCGGGATGTAGCTAGTCCGGTCCAAAATCCTTGGTAATAAAGGCTAACAGCGTTACGAGGGGTAGGCAGGCTCGGGGGAATCTGATAGTCTGGCTCTATCCGACACTCTGTCGGATAGAGGGTCAACGCGGGCACCATACGGGCCCGGAGGGACCTGCAGCGGGGGGCGGCCGCGTCATCTGCTCCGCGGTGACGTTGACACAGTGAGCCGCGTCGCATAGGTATCGGGGGAAGTGCGAGGCGGCTCACTCAAACTGGCCAACCGCCGGGGTCCGGCCCCACCGCGACCGGTCCCCCGGCGGTCGACCAGTCACTCCAGGATCCGGGATACAGAGTCGGCGTCGCGATGCCGGCGATCTCCATTGCCAGGATGTTGTGGCACGCGGTTACGCCGCTGCCGCAGTAGCTGACGACCGCCCGGCCGTCGCCGACCAATTCGGCGAAGCGGGCGGCCAGCAGGTCCGGCGATTTGAAGCGTTCGTCTGCTTCCAGGTTGTCTGTGAGCGGAGCGCTGTGCGCCGTGGGGATGTGCCCGGCAACGGGATCGATCGGCTCGGACTCTCCGCGGTAACGTTCTGCGGCGCGGGCGTCGAGCAGTGTCACAGTTTCCAAAGCCGCCATCAGCTCCTCGCGATCCATCCGCGGCATGTGGCCGGGAGTCGCCTCGTAGCCGATCGCGGCCGGTGCCACCGGCATCGAATCCATCAGCTCGGGCTGCCAGCGGGCGAGCCCGCCGTCGAGCACGGCCACTTTCTCATGGCCGAGGTCCCGCAACATCCACCAGAGTCTGGCGGCGACGGCCCCGCCTCGGTCGTCGTAGGCGACGACGGCCGTGCCCGGCGCGATGCCGTTGCGGCTGAGGGTCACCATGAAGTCGGCCGGATCGGGAAGCGGATGACGCCCCGGTCCTGCCGGAGCGCTGAGGTCACGATCGAGGTCCATGTAGACCGCGCCGCGGATATGGGAAGCCCGGTAGGCGGTTGGGCCTCGATCGGGCTCACCGAGATACCAGCGGCAGTCGACGACTCGGAGTCCCTCGTGGTCGAGGTGGGCGGCGAGCCACCCGGCGCCGACAAGGGGCCCAAACTCCACCGTCAGATGCGTCGGGAGACGTCGGTGGCGGCGACCACGGCCGAGTCGACCACCCGGCTTCTCGGGATCAGGCCTCGCGGGGCAGCGGCGGCCTCCCACGGGCGGGCGATGACATGCCAGGCGAGCACGGCGACGACCGTGGGTAGCGACAGTGGGGCGTCGATTGTGACCGTGTTGTATGAGATCGGCGAGCCCCTGATCTCAGCCAGGGCCGAACCGCCGACCTCGATTTTCCAGCGGCGGGGCACCGGATGGCTGACGAGCTCGTATGCGAAGCGGGTGCCGGTGATGTCCCAGCGCCGTCCCCACCAGGAGCGGCGGGTGACGCGGGCGACTTCAACGCCATCGGCGTCGATCGCCTTGACGACTGCGAACCCGTCCGGCTCGATCGTCCATTCTGTGCCATCGGGAAGCTCCACGGCGGAGATGAACAGCTGAGGAATCCGTCGCAATCGAGCGATTTCAACGTCATGGTTGAAGAGACTCCAGCGGTTGGAGAACCAAGGGCTCACCAACTGGGCCTCGCCGCGGATGAGGCTCTGGGGTTGGGGGTGTGCCATGGGCTCAGGTTACGCCTTCGCTGCGGGCTCCTCCACTGGAATCTCGTGCCGCGTCGTGACCAGGGCCGAGCGGCGGACTTGTTCCGGGTCGAGTCGGACGTGCCGCGAACGGAGGGACCTGTGGACCCAAACACGCGATGACCCTCCCCGATTAGGGTCCGGGAACGGATGGAGCTCCACCTCATCGACGGAACTTACGAGCTGTATCGGGCCTATTACGGGGCTCCCAAGCGGCGCGCCCCGTCCGGTCAGGAGGTCGGCGGCACGTACGGGATAACGGCGGCCACCCTGGCGATGCTGGCCGAGTCGGAGGCGACTCACGTCGCGGCGGCGTTCGACAGCATCATCGAGTCATGGCGGAACGAGCGGTACCAGGCCTACAAGACCGGTGCCGGCATCGAGCCGGACTTGTGGAACCAGTTCCCGCTGGCCGAACGGGCCTTGGATGCGATCGGTGTCACGGTGTGGGCGATGTACGAGTTCGAGACCGACGACGCCCTGGCCACGGCCGTCGCCCTCTGGGCCGACGCAGTGGACCGCGTCATCGTTCATACGCCCGACAAGGACATGGCGCAGCTGTACGGCCACCCCCGGGTCGTCGGCTACAAGCGGCGGGAGCGGGTGATCTTCGACGCTCCTGATGTCGTCGAGAAGTTCGGTGTGCCACCCGAATCGATCCCCGACTATCTCGCCCTCGTCGGCGACAGCGCCGACGGCTACCCCGGCCTGGCCGGCTGGGGTGCCAAGTCGTCTTCAACGGTGCTCGCCAAGTTTGGTCATATCGAGAAGATCCCACCCGATCACCAGGACTGGGGTCTGGCGGTGCGTGGCGCCGCCAAGCTGGCGGCGACGCTACGCGAGAACATGGAAGACGCACTGCTTTTCAAGGAGCTGGCGACACTGCGCCGCGACGTGCCGCTCGAAGAGTCGCTGGCCGACCTCGAGTGGCGGGGCGTGCCGCGCAAGAAGTTCGTCGAGTTCTGCGACGAGTTTGGCTTCACCCAGCTGCTCGACCGCCCGCACCGCTGGGACGAGGGCGGCTGATCCCCTTGCGTTCGTTGTGCTTGAAACGCGCCTATAGCGCCGTTTTAAGCACAACGAACGCGAGAGGGCTACCCGTCGAGTCCCGGAAACGCCAGATCGCGCTGGCAGATCTCGATGGCGGCTTCGAACTCGGGTTCGGCCACTCGGGCGAGGATCGAAAGCGGGTAGACCGGCCCGGAGCCGATCGATGCCGGATCGGGGAAGTCCTCGAACCCGTTGTCGCGCATGCATTGGGAGAAGACAAAGAGCTGATCTTCGATCAAAGCCTGGAGCTGCGGGTCGAGGTCGATGTCGAAGGCCTCCGACTGCGCCAGGATCGGCTGGCATTCCTCGAAGGCATCGGCGAACTCATCGGATTGAACGTCGATCGTGTCGAGGAGCGCCGGGTCGAGGATGGGAGCACCGTCGGCATCGATTCCGATATCGGGCAGTGGGATCCCCCCGTCTCGCATGCACTCGCTGAATCTCAACAGGGCGATGTCGGCTTCGAGCCGTGCCGCAGTGGTGCTCGCGGGCGCGCCCTGGTCCTGGCCCGCGAGGCTGGGAATCCCCGGAGCAGGCTCGTCGGCGCCTCCACAGGCGCCGGCGAGGAGGGTCAATGCGATCAGTGCTGCCACGGCGGTAAACGCCGTCGCCGATCTCATATGGATTGCGGGCGAGACGCGGGCCCGTCAGCAGCCGGCGCAGGCTCATGGCACCGCCGCCGAGATCCCCGCCGACGTTGTTCGGGTTGGAGGCGGCGAGCGCTCGGGCCGATTGCACGTGCCGACCGATCACGCGGCCCCGGAAGCCGGGGGCATAACGCTCGATCTGGGCCTCGATGGCGGCGGTGGCGTCGCCGTCGTAGCCGTTGGGGACGTGGCAGTAGCCCCACGCGACATGGCGGCCGGCCGGCGCCCGTGTCTCGTCTACCACCGACGGCTGCGCCACGATCACAAAGGGATTCCCCGGCGCTTTGCCGGCAAGCGCCCCGGCCTCGCTGGCGGCAATCTCTTCGAACGAGCCGCCGACGTGGACGGTGCCGGCGCGGCCCGAGTGGGGATCTGCCCAGGGGATCGGACCGTCGAGGATCCAGTCCACTTTGTGCACTCCGGGACCGTGGCGCCACGATGCGAGCCGCCGGGCCATGCGCCGCCCTATCCGCGAGCCGGCGATGCGGGCGGCGGCGGCAGGCGCAGTGTCCAGGTAGATCGCTCGTGCCGCCGGCAGGTCATCGGCGGAGGCGACCCACCGGCCCACCTCGATCGTTCCTCCGAGTTCTCCCAGATAGGCGGCCAAGGCGGCGGCAATAGCCTGGGAGCCGCCCCGGGCCACCGGCCAGCCATCGGCGTGAGCTGCCGTCGCCAGGATCAGGGCAACTCCGCCCGTTGCCGGCGCCGCCAGGCTTGCCACCGAGTGGGCCCCGAGGCCGGCAAGCAACGCCCGGGTGGCATCGAGTTGGAACCGACCCGCGATCGACTCGGCCGAGCGAATCGCCTGCAGTCCGAACCGAGCCATCGGCACCGGGTGGCGCCACGCCGACTGCAGCGGCGACAGCGTTCCCTCGAGGACCTCATCCCACTGCGTCAACAGCGGCACCACCGCCCGTCGATAACGGGCACCGTCCGTGTCGAGGAGCGCCGCCGTCTCCTCGAGCGAGTGGCTCAGCGCGACTGCCCGGCCGCCGTCCAGCGGATGGCTCAGTTGCAAGTCGGGACGCACCCAGCTGAGCCCGAAACGCTCGAGGGGGAGTTGTCGGAAGAACGGCGAGGCGGCGCCGAGGGGATGCACCGCGGAGCAAACGTCGTGCCGGTGGCCCGGCTCGATCAGCTCCTCGGTGCGGGTGCCGCCACCGATCGTTGGCGCCCCCTCCAGGACCGCGACGGATCGGCCGCGCCGGGCCAGCGCGACGGCAGCTGCCAACCCGTTCGGGCCCGAACCGACGACGACGGCATCAAGCATGCTGCATTCTCCCACCGACCGCGCAGCACGGGCGCCGCCCGCATAGACTCGCCCCCAGCCACCGGAGGGCAGCGCGACGACGATCGAAGTGAGCGGGTTGGTGAAGAACTACGGCGAGACCCGGGCCGTCAACGGCGTCGATCTGACCGTCGCGGAAGGTGAGGTGTTTGCTCTGCTGGGCCCCAACGGTGCCGGCAAGTCGACCATCGTCGAGATTCTCGAAGGTCACCGCACGGCTACGGCCGGTACCGTGCGGGTGCTCGGCATGAATCCGGAGACCGGAGGTCGCGACTACCGCGAGCGCATCGGCATCGTGCTCCAGGAGACCGCCATCGAGAATGAGCTCACAGTTCTCGAGTCCCTCGACATCTACGGCGCTCTCTACCCACGCCGCCGGCCAAGCCGCGAACTGATCGAAATCGTCGGCCTCGAGGAGAAGGCTGCGGCGCGGATCAAGACCCTGTCGGGCGGGCAGCGGCGCCGCCTCGAGCTCGCGCTCGGCATCGTCGGTGACCCCGAGCTGATCTTCCTCGACGAGCCGACGACCGGGTTCGATCCGTCGGCCCGCCGCCAAGCCTGGACGGTGATCGAGAACCTGCGGAGCCTCGGCAAGACCATCCTGCTCACCACCCACTACATGGACGAAGCCCAGGCGCTGTCGGACCGGGTTGCGGTGATCCGCCGCGGCGAGATTGTGGCCGAGGGCACGCCGGAGACGATCGGGGGCCGCGACGACGCCGCCACCGTCATCTCGTTCACGCTTCCCGTCGGGTCCCCGCCGCCCGGCATCGGAGAGACGTCGCACGCCGCCGGCGCCTACGTGATGACGACGTCCGAGACGACCCGCGCCCTCCACCGGCTCACCTCGTGGGCCGTCGACCAGGGGGTGGAGCTGGGATCGCTCAAAGTCGAGCGACCGTCCCTCGAGGATATCTACCTGGAGCTGGCCGGAGACGACGCCGGTGGGTGACCGCAAGCCGAGCCGGGCGCTCATCTGGCAGCAGATTCGCTACCAGAACAAGATCTTCTGGCGCAGTCCGATCTCGGCCTTCTTCACCATTGTCTTCCCGTTGATGTTCCTCATCGTGTTTGTGACCCTCTTCGGCAGCGAAGGGCTCGGCGACACGGGAGTGACGACGGCCCAGTTCTATGCACCGGCCCTGGCGGTGTTCGGCGCGGTGTCGGCCACATACACGAACCTGGCGATCGGCACGGCAATCTCACGTGATGAGGGCATCTTGAAGCGAGTCCGGGGCACCCCGCTGCCGCCCTGGATCTACATGGCAGGCCGGGTCGGGAGTGCCGTCTGGATCGCGTTCATCGCCGTTGTGATCATGATGGGCGTCGGGGTGACCGCCTACGGGGTCAATCTCTACGCGGTGTCGCTGGCGGCGGCGCTTCTCACGTTCATCGTTGGTGTCGCCTGCTTCGCTGCTCTCGGCTTGCTGGTGGCGGCGCTGGCCCCGAGCGGTGAGGCTTCACCGGCGATCGCCAACGCCACGCTGCTGCCGCTGGCTTTCATATCCGACATCTTCGTCGTGCCATCCGAGAACAGCCCGGCCTGGTTGGCCACCCTGGGGAACGTCTTCCCGCTGAAACGTTTTGCCGTTGCGTTCAGCCAGGCCTTCAACCCCGGGGAGGTCGCAGCCGCGGGCAGCTCCTGGCTGGATCACTTCCACTGGGCAGACCTCGGCGTCATGGCTCTGTGGCTCGTCGGTGGCGCCATCCTGGCCATCCGCTTCTTCACGTGGGAGCCCCGCGGCGGGGAGCGGAAACGTTCGGCCCGCAAGCGGGCCCGGGCGGCCGCCGGCGCCTAGGGCTCATGCAGCCACCGTGGCCGCTTGCAGCGTGGTCGTCGCCGCCGGGATCGGCCGGTATGTCGTGTGGTGCCGCCGGGCAGGATCGCGGTTCGGGAAGTCGGAGCGGTAGTGGCCGCCGCGGCTCTCGGTCCGTTGCAAAGCGGCCGCGATGACGACACCGGAGACGGTCGCCAGGTTGCGGGCGGAGGGGCCCCGTTCGAGTCGCGGCAGCAGGGTTGCCAGCCGGGCACGGGCCGCCAGCAAGCCGGAGGCATCACGCTCGACGCCGACGTTGTCCCACATCAGCTGCCTGAGGGCGGTCACTGCCGCCGCGTCGTCCGCGTCATCGACGTTGAGCGCCGAGAGCGGGACCATTGCCGGCTCGAACCCGACGAAATCGCCGCGGCGTGCGGCGTCCGCGGCCGCCCGGGCCCCGAAAACAAGGCCCTCGAGTAGCGAGTTCGACGCCAGCCGGTTGGCACCGTGGAGACGGGTGGCGGCGGTCTCGCCGATCGCATACAGGCCCGGCAGCGACGTGCGGCCGTGCTCATCGACCTGGATCCCGCCCATGTGGTAGTGCGCCGCCGCGTTGACCGGCATGGCCTCTCGGCGGGGGTTGATCCCGGCATCCATCGCCGCGGCGAAAACGGTCGGGAACCGGCCGGGGAAGCCGTCGCCCAGGTGGGTGGCGTCGAGGAAGACGGCGGTCCCGGCGGCACGACGCCGCCAGTTGGCGCGGGCGACGACGTCCCGGGGCGCCAGTTCGGCGTCGGGGTGCTCACCCATCATGTAGCGGTTCCCTGATTCGTCGACGAGCACGGCACCGGCGCCGCGCAGTGCCTCGGTGAGCAGCGGCATCGGATCGAGCGGGCTCACGAGTGCGGTGGGGTGGAACTGGACGAACTCGGGGTCGAGCAAGGTGGCTCCGGCTCGGCCCGCCATGGCGGTCCCGTCCCCGGTGACTTCGGCCGGGTTGGTGGTCTGAGCGTATACGCGGCCGATTCCGCCGGTAGCCAGGATCACCGCCGGGCCCTCGATGGCGACGAGCCTGCCGTCTCGAGTGCGCACCAGTACCCCGGTGACCCGGCCACCGCGGCGGATGAGGTCGAGCGCCAGTGTGTCTTCCCATACGTCGATCTGGGGCCGGGCGATGGTGGCGGCGCGCAGGGTGCGCATCAGCTCGGCGCCGGTGGCATCGCCGTCGGCGTGGATGATGCGGTGGCGCTTGTGGCCGGCCTCGCGGCCCAGGGCGAGCTTCCCATCCTTGCGGTCGAACATGGCGCCGAGCCCCTGGAGCCAGTCGATGCGCTCCGCCGCCGCCGCGGTCACCAGCTTGGCCACCAGCGGATCGCCGAGGCCTCCGGACACTGCGACCGTGTCGGCGGCGTGCTGGACGGCGTCGTCTCCGTCACCGACCGCAGCGGCGATCCCGCCCTGGGCCCAGCGACTCGATCCCTCCGCCAGAGCCGTCTTCGTGATCACCAGGCAGGAGCCGAGGCCGAGAGCCGCAGTGAGGCCGGCCACTCCGGAGCCGATCACGATCGGATCGGCGGTGCGGACTTCGAAGAACTCGGTCATCAGTGGGCTCCGACGGGCGCCCCGACGGCGAGCATCCGATCGATGGCCCGTCGCGCCCGGGTGGCGATCGCCGGGTCGACGGTCACTTCGTGGGTCATAGTCTCGAGCGCGGTGCGAATGCCGTCGAGCGTGATCCGCTTCATATGGGGGCACAGGTTGCACGGCCGGACGAACTCGGTGGCGGGAGCTTCGACGGCCACGTTGTCGCTCATCGAGCACTCGGTGACCATGACCACCTGGCGGGGCACTTCGCTTTTGACGTAGTCGATCATCCCCGACGTGCTACCGACGAAGTCGGCCTCGGCGAGCACGTCCGGGGGGCATTCGGGATGGGCGATGATCTGGATGCCGGGATGGGTCTTCCGGTAACCGCGCAACTCGCTCGCCGTGAAGCGCTCGTGGACCTCGCAGCTGCCTTCCCACAGGATGATCTCGACGTCGGTCTGGGACGCCACCCAGCGCCCGAGATACTGGTCGGGGATGAAGATCACCCGGTCGGAATCGAGCGATTCGACGATCCGGACGGCGTTCGACGACGTGCAGCAGATGTCGGATTCGGCCTTGACATCGGCCGAGGTGTTCACATAGGTCACGACGGGGACCCCGGGATAACGCTCTTTGAGCAGCCGCACGTCGCCGGCAGTGATCGATTCGGCGAGCGAGCAGCCGGCTCGGGTATCGGAGATCAGGACCGTCTTGTCGGGGTTCGTGATCTTCGCCGTCTCGGCCATGAAGTGGACTCCGGCCATCACGATCACGTCGGCGTCCGTCTCGGCTGCGACCCGCGCCAGTTGCAGGGAGTCGCCGCGCAGGTCGGCGACACCGTGGAAGATGTCAGGGGTCATGTAGTTGTGGGCGAGAACGACGGCGTTGCGCTCCACCTTGAGGCGCTCGATGTCGGCGATGATCGGCGCGAGGATCGCCTTTTCGACGTCGGGCACGATGCCGTCGAGGCGATGCTCGATCGGACCGAGCTGCAGGGGAGTCTCCATCCGATTGGGGTTGGTCATTGTGGTGCGAGCCTTTCTTTTATACTCGATATGAGCATTACTGAGGTCATGGTACCACTTATGCTGCACTTGAGCAATACTTCTTCGGTTCTTGCGGATTTCCGAGCCAATATGTGCCGGGATATCCGCAAGAACGGGGGAGGTAGGCTGACGTGATGCGCCGCCATCTCACCCGGACACGCCTCGTCGCTCCGGCATTGGTAGCGGCTGTTCTGCTTGCCGGCTGCGGTGGCGGCGAGATGTCGCTCAACGAGTATGTCGAGCGCGTCGATGCCGTATTCCAACAAGGAATGGCGGAGTACGAGGTGCTCGTCGCCAGCCCGGAGGGCCAGGTGCTCCTCGTCGGGCAGGGGGACCACATGGGGCTCTCCGCAGACGGTTCCCAGCTCACCGACTTCGCTCCGCAAGACCTTCACGTGGCTTTGCAGCGACTTGCCCAGATCCAGGACGAGGCCTTGGCAGCCGCGGCGGCCATCGAGCCGCCGCCACAGATCGCCGAGATCCACGATCTCTACTTCAGGGAGCTTCCGATCAAGGAGTTGGCAGTCAGGGCGGGCACGGCCGCCGATTGGGAGGAGCTGTCTGCCAGCCCGGAGATGGCGGCGTACCGCGCCGCGCTGGCGGCGGACAACGAGTCGTGCGCCGAGTTCCAGGCTCAACTGGACGCCACAACCGCGCGCGGCGCCTTCGCCGAGACTCCGTGGATGCCCGGTGAGCTGACCGAGATCGTCGAGTATGCGCTCGGCTGCGGGGCACTCCCGCAGAATCCGGAGGACGCGTACCGCCCCTAGGTGCGGCCGCTCCACAGGACGCGTTGTTCCTGTCCGCTACCTACCGATACGGGACGTTGAGGCCGGGGCGGGGACGCTCCAGGATGACCTCGGGGCGGAAGCGAAAGACCTCGGGTGGGCGCCCCCCGGTGGATTCGGCGAGCCGGCCGGTTCCCTCGACG
>CAMYJM010000086.1 GCA_947258635.1 uncultured Acidimicrobiaceae bacterium | reverse complement strand
GGCCCCCACCGACGTCAACAAACCCCCGGTCTGTGGCAACAAATGCGTTGCATAGAACGTGGCTGTGGCCACCTTGGCGGCCATCCAGTCGTCCTCATCCGCAGCCGGCGCCGCCACCAGAGCTTGGCGAGCGAGGTAGTAGCTGCACGCCAGCAAGCCGAACATGCGGCAATACGGCGTCGCCCCGGCCAGGGCGTCATTCGGGCTGTCGCACGCCAGCAGATAGGCGGTCGCCTCGGCAACGTGGCCGCGGGCCGTCTCCAGCCGGTCAGCCATCTCGACGAAGCCGGCAGATCGCAAGGTCGGTTCGATAGCCTCGATCTCGCCCAGGTAGTCCTTCACGGCCTCACCGCCGCGCATCGGCAGCTTGCGCATCACGAGGTCGATTGCCTGGATCCCGTTGGTGCCTTCGTAGATGGGCGCGATGCGGGCATCGCGGAAGAACTGGGCCGAGCCCGTCTCTTCGATGTAACCCGGGCCGCCATGGATCTGCACTCCGATCGATGTCAGCTCGACCCCGAGATCCGTGCTGAATGCTTTGCCCACCGGCGTGAGCAGGGCCGCTCGTTCCTGGCCGGTCAGCCGGGTGGCCTCGTCCGGGCCATGGTGCTCCCGATCGATCCATCCGGCGATGTCGAAGAGCAGGGCCCGGGCACCCTCTACGTAGGCCCGCATCGTCATGAGCATACGGCGGACATCCGGGTGCTCGATGATGGGGGAGACCTCGTTCTTCGGGGCTCCCACGGCGCGCCCCTGGGTGCGGGTGGTGGCGTACTCGAGCGCCTGCTGGTAGGACCTCTCGGCGACTCCCATCCCTTCGAGGCCGACATGGAGCCTGGCGTCGTTCATCATCGTGAACATGGCGCGCATTCCCCGGTTCTCCTCGCCGATCAGCCAGCCGGTGGAGCCGTCGAATGCCATGACACAGGTCGGGCTGCCGTGGATCCCCAACTTGTGCTCGATCGACACGCAGCTCACCCCGTTGGTTGCGCCCGGCGCCCCGGCGGGGTCCGGGATGAGCTTGGGCACGACAAAGAGGCTGATGCCTTTGGTGCCGGGAGGGGCTCCCGGAGTGCGGGCCAGCACGAGGTGGACGATGTTCTCCGCCATGTCGTGCTCACCCCAGGTGATGAAGATCTTGGAGCCGGTGATCGACCAGCTCCCGTCGTCGTTGGGCTCCGCTTTGCAGCGTAACGCCCCAACGTCGGAGCCGGCCTCGGGCTCGGTCAGCACCATCGTGCCGGTCCACTCGCCACTGACCAGCTTCTCCAGGTAGGTGGCCTTCTGGTCGTCGGTACCGTGGGCATCGATGGCGAGGATGGCGCTGGAGCTGAGCATGGGGCACAGCGAGAACGCCATATTGGCCGACGTCAACATCTCGAGGATCGCCAGACCAACGCTACCCGGAAAGCCGTGGCCCCCGTATTCCATCGGGCCCTTGACGGCGCCCCAGCCGGCGGCGACATACTGCTCGTAGGCCTTCCTGAAGGAGGGGGGTGCGCTGACCGTGCCGTCGTCGTTGTGGATCGACCCGATTGTGTCTCCGTCCCGGTTGGTGGGGGCCACCACCTCGGAGAAGAACCGGGCCGCTTCGTCGAGGGACCCAAAGGCAATCTCGGGGTCGACGTGCTCGAACGCCGGGTAGGAAATGATCTCGGTGAGGTTGCAGATGTGATCGAGGACGAACTTAAGGTCACGAACCGGGGGGCTGTAGTCGCTCATACCGTTGAGGATAGGCCACCCGGCGGGCCGTTTGGGACCCGGCCCGCTAACCGCCAACGGCCGGGGGGAACTCGATTGCGGCCAGCCTGGCGTCGAACGTGGTGCGTTCCTCGCCGGATGACCATATGTGGTCGAGCCCGTTCTTTTCGATGAAACGGAGATAGGTCTCGAAGCGGGCCTCGTGCCCCTCGTTGAGTCTCTTGTAGTCGGCCCCGGCATGGAGTCGGCCGGCGTTGATGCTCTTCAGGTCGCTCATCTTCGAGTGGGGGATTTCGAAATAGCGGGCGAGCTCCAGGGTGCGCCAATCATGGGTGAACGCGAAGGCGGGGGTCCCGGCGATCAGCGCAGCCATGTTGCCGTGGATCCGCGTCCCGAATGAGAAGTCCTGCCGGGCCATCCAGTCCAGCCATGGGCCGACATCGACGAAGGTGCGCACCTTGTGGTCTCGGAAGACGGGGTGGGACGTGTGCAGCGGAACGTCGGAGGCAATGGCCTTTTTGGCCGCGAACCTCGAGTCCCCTTTGAGAAGCCGTCCCAGCGTCGCTGTGTCCTGCGCCACGTAGGTGAGCTGCGGGTATTGCGCCAGATGGCGTTTGAGCACCGTGCCCATTCGTTTCCGATAGGGCGAGATGTTGATGGCGACCTTGGAGTCGGCATCCAGCTCCGGGATCTTCTTGACGACGTGTAGCCGTCGCCCATTCAGGAACATGGAAGGGCACCCGATGACCTCGACGTCCCGGAACCCGAGCCCGTGCAGATACTCGGCAGTGAGCTCCCCGCGCACGCCGATGGAGGCCGAGTGGTCGAGAACGGCCCCGACGAAGGCCTCGACCGACTTCCTGATCGGCTCCAACGGGGCGGTTCCGTGCTGGTGGGAGCCCTGGGCCCCGACGCCGAGGACCACCACCGGGATCCTCAGCTTCGAGATCATTGCCGTGAGCGCGATGAGCTCCTTCTCGAACGACAGCCGGAAGGCGTTGGCGAGCGGCACCACAAACGCGTCGAAGTCACGATTGATCCGCCGGGCCTGTCTGCGGCGCCAGCTGAGCCCACCGGCGACGATCTCGACATCCGTCGTCTCGAGAGCCCGATGGGCGGCGTGACTGAAGAGGAGATTGCCGACGTTGCCCCCCAGCAGGTTCCGGCGATATGTGACTTGGGGGGAAACCGCGTCGAATGGCGACTTGGCGGCTCGCATCAGGATTCGTCTTGTCACAAGATCACCAATTCATCACGTACTGAGAACTAAGTATCAAGTACCGGAGGGCTCCGCGCACGTAATACGTACTACGGACTACGTATTGCGTATTACGTAGTACGTATTACGTATTTCGTATTACGTACTCACTGCAGAGCGTTTGCCCAGATGGCGTCGTGGACGTACTGCGTGAGCCCCTCGGCCCGGTTCTCCCAGTACTCGGTGAATCGACGATCGGCGAGATACATGTCCGCCAGGCCGGAATGCATCTCCCGCGAGCACGGGTAGTACCACCGGTCGATCGAGAGTCGGTGTTGCTCGGCAAGCGTCATCGCGGCGGCACCGGTGGCCGGCTCGCCCGCGGCCATCAACTCCCCGAAGCGCGCCGCGATGGCGTCGCCGTCGGCCACCGCCCGACTCAGCTCCTCCGCGCCGTATTGCGATCGGCGTTGCCGGGCAACCTCGTACGTGTCCGGCCAACGCCGGGCCGCCTCCGCCTCATATTCGGGTCGATCGGACATCTCGACGCTGATCCTATCGGCACTCCGTATCAGTACGTAGTACGTAGTACGTCGTACCCAATACGTAGTACCTAATACGTAGTACGTAGTACTGAGTAGTCAGTTAGCCTTACGGGCCACCCACGGGAGAGGGTCAGTTGGCCACACTTGTTGCATTCCATGCTCACCCGGACGACGAGTCCATATCGATGGGCGGTACCCTGGCGCGTGCCGCCGCGGAGGGTCACAAGGTGGTCGTGGTGACGGCAACCGACGGTGCGGTCGGCGAGGTCGCCGACGGCGTCCTCGAGCCGGGCGAGACCCTGGAGGCGCGGCGCGCCGTCGAGCTGCAGCGGGCGGCGAACATCCTGGGCATCGACCGGGCGGTGCAACTCGGCTACCGCGACTCCGGGATGATGGATACCGCCGACAATGACCACCCCGGGTGTTTCTGGCAAGCCGACCTGGACGAGGCTGCTGCCAAGCTGGCGGCCATTCTCAACGAGGAAGGCGCCGACATCCTGACGATCTACGACAGCTATGGCGGCTACGGCCACCCCGACCACATCCAGGTCCACCGGGTGGGTCACGCCGCCGCCCGCTTGGCCGGAATCGGCCGGGTCTACGAAGTGTCGATGAACCGCGATCGCATCCGAGCGCTCAACTCGATGGGCCCCGACGGAGACGAGGGCCCTCGTGCCGACGACGACAGGTTCGACATAGACAAGATCGGCTTTGCCGAATCCGAGATCACCACGGCAGTCGACATCACAGAATGGCTCGACACGAAACGAGCCGCGATGGCGGCTCACCAGAGCCAAGTGGGAGAGGACAGCTGGTTCCTGAGCTTGCCGCCGGATGTGTTCGTGCAGGCTTTCGGCACAGAATGGTTCCGGCGGACGACGCCGGAATTCGTGGGCGATCCCGTTGCGGACCGGGAGACCTGGCTCCTGGATTGAAGGGCGGCGTTTCGCGGCTACGGTTTGCCCATGAAACGTGGATACGAACGCCAAGTCGACGCCGCAACTGGAGAGACCTTTGTTGGTGTCAGGCTCCGCGGGGCGGACATTCTCAAGTCGCCGATTCTGAACAAGGACACCGCGTTCAATCGGGATGAGCGAACCGAGCTCGGGCTGATGGGGCTGCTGCCCGATCATGTGGACGACATCGAAACCCAGCTGCTGCGCGTCCAGTCACAGATGGATCTCAAGACCACCGATCTTGGACGTCACATCTACCTGAATAGCCTCTTGGACCGCAATGCGACGCTGTTCTACCGCTATTTGCTGGCGAACCTCGAGGCCCTCGTCCCCATCATCTACACGCCGACGGTCGCCGAAGCGTCGCTTCATTGGAGCCGCATCTTCCGTCGCAGCCGGGGCCTCTACATCACGCCGCGCCACCGCGGGTCAATGGCCGAGATACTCAAGGCGAGGAGCTACGGCGAGCGTCCGATCATCGTTGTCACCGACAACGAGCGAATTCTCGGTATCGGCGATCAGGGCGCCGGGGGCATGGGGATCCCGATCGGGAAGCTGGCGCTGTACACGGCGGCGGCCGGCATCCGCCCGGATCGGACCATCCCGATCTGTCTGGACGTGGGCACCAACAACGAGGCGTTGTTGGCGGATCCTCTCTACGTCGGCTACCGGGAGCCCCGCCTGCGCGGCGCCGAGTACGACGCGGTCGTTGCCGAGCTGGTCGCCGCGGTCAAACAGGTGTACCCGGGAGGGCTCCTCCAATGGGAGGACTTTGCCAACGTCACCAGTTTCACCAACCTGGAGCGCTACCGCGATGACCTGCCGTCCTTCAACGACGACATTCAGGGGACGGCGGCGATGACGGTCGCCGGCCTGATGGTCTCGGGGCGGGCATCGGGGCAGACGATCGCCGACCACCGGGTGGTCATTCTGGGCTCCGGCTCGGCCGGAGTGGGGATCCACGATCAGATCGTGGGAGCCATGGTCGACTGCGGCCTCACGTACGAGGACGCCGCCAACCGGGTCTTCGTCCTGGACTCCAAAGGCCTGGTGGTCGACAGCCGCGCCGACCTGACCGATGTGAAGAAGTCGATTGCGGTCCATGCCTCCACCATCGCCGACTGGCCGGGCGGCCCGATCTGGGATCTCGAGGAAGTCGTCGTCAACGCCAAACCCACTGCGCTGATCGGCGTCAGCGGCCAACCCGGGGCCTTCACCGAGTCCGTCGTGCGCGCCGCCGCCCGTCATGTCGAGCGGCCCTTGATAATGCCGATGTCCAACCCGACTTCGCACACGGAGGTCACTCCTGAGGATGTGATGCGTTGGACCGACGGCCGCGCCCTGGTCGCCACCGGCAGCCCCTTTCCACCGGTGTGGCACGACGGTGTCGTCCATCGGGTGGGCCAGGCCAACAACATGTTCATATTCCCCGGGATGGGCCTCGGCGTTCTCGCCGCCCGGGCCACCAGAATCACCGACAGCATGTTCCTCGCCGGCGCCAAGGCGCTGGCCGCGTCGGTCCCCGAATCGGCCCTCAAGGAGGGGGCCCTCTACCCGGCTATCGACGAAGTCCGGGAGGTATCGCGGACGGTGGCCATTGCCGTTCTTGCCCAGGCGGTCGCCGACGGCGTCGGAGATCCGGTTGCCGACATCGAAGCCGCAGTTGAGGCCGAGATCTGGGAGCCGGAGTACGTGCGCTACCGAGCGCTCTAGGAGATTCGCTCCTACGCGCGGAAACGATCGAAGGGCGCGGGCTCGATGTTCGCTTCGGCTGCCAACCGGCGGATTCGGGTCCAGGCGTCGCCGACGGCAGCCGGGGCGGCCAAGAGCTCCCGCAGCGGGTCGGCGGTCGGCAGGTCGCCCAGCTCGAAACCGGCGGGGGCGACCTCGGCGAGCTCGTCCCACGTTATCGGGACTGCGACGCTGGGTCGGTGCCGGGCCCGGAGGGACCAGGGCACCACCGTGGTGGCCCCCCACCGGTTGCGCAACCAGTCGCAGAAGACGCGGCCGGCGCGCTCGGCCTTGCGAAACCGGGTCGTCAGCAGATCCGGGTGGCGCTGCGACAGCAGCGCCGCCGCCAGCTGCCCGAACTCGCTCGCTTGCTCCATCGTGAGCTCCCGGTTGGCTGCGGCCGTGACGTGGAAGCCCTTGCTCCCCGTTGCCACCGGCACCGCCGCCAGCCCCAGTTCGTCGAAGAGCGCCTTGGTCGCCCAGGCCGCCTCGTGGGCGGCGCCGCCGGCGCCCTCCGGAGGGTCGAGGTCGATGATCAACCGGTCGGGATGCTCGAAGTCGTCGCAGGTGACCGTCGGGGCATGGAATGAGATCGTGTTCTGGTTTGCCAGGTACTCGATGCCGGCGACGTCGGAGACGACCGGGTGGGTGGTTACCCCGTCGGCCCGCGGCACCTCGTATCTGCCGATGAAGTCCGGGAAGTACTCCGAGGCGTTCTTCTGCATGAAGCCGGAGGCGGCGACCCCTCTCGGGTAGCGCTCCAGCGTCAGCGGGCGCCCGGCCGTGTGGGCCAGCATTCGCTCGCCGACATCCGAGTAGTGCCCCACCACTTGGGCCTTGGTGGTTCTCGACTCCGGGTAGACGACCCGATCCGGACTGGAGATGGTGACCATGTCGGCAGGCTACTGGCGGCGGGCCCGGCGATGATCGGGCGACGTGGCGGCGCTCCTCGCGCCCGCCAACTGATTTGCCCGGGGCTGCACGAGTCGGCAGTATGCCGCCCGCAATGGCCGACACAGCTTCCCCCGGATTGGGCACCACCCGGGAAATCCATCCGCTGCTCCGAGCCGCCTTCGTCTTTGGCTTGCTCTACCTGTTCCTGGCGGCGGTCAAGCTGCTCGAGGGGGGGATCAAGGGCTTCGGATCCGACTTCACCGATGCGCTGTTCGACGGGATCAGCAACCCGCTCGCCGGCCTCGCCGTCGGCGTCCTCGGCACCGTGCTCGTCCAGTCGTCTTCCGTTACGACCACGACGATCGTGGGCCTTGTCGCTTCCGGTGTGCTCGATGTGCAGAGCGCCGTTCCGATGATCATGGGGGCCAACATCGGCACGTCCGTGACGAACACCCTCGTGGCTCTCGGTCACGTGCGCCGCTCGGACGAGTTCCGCCTGGCCTTTACGGCGGCGACCATGCACGACTTCTTCAACGTATTCGCCGTCTCGATTCTGCTCCCCCTCGAGCTGGCCACCAAAGTGTTGTCGCGCACGGCCGAGGCGATCACCCGCCTCGTCTCCGGCAGTTCGGTCGGCGAGCCTTTCAACAGTCCGATCAAGGGTGCCGTCAAATGGCTGGCCGGCCGGATCGAAGCCCTCATCGAACCGATCGTCGGCGACGGCAACGTCTTTGCCGGGGCACTCCTCCTGGTCGGTATCGGCCTCATATTCCTCACGCTGGCCCTCATCACCAAGAACATGCGACTGCTGGTGGCGCGGCGCATCGAGCAGTCGCTCAATGCGGCCCTGGCGAGATCGGGTCTGATCGGGATCGTCACCGGGATGATCGTCACGATCGCCGTGCAGTCGTCCAGCATCACGACTTCGATCCTCGTTCCGCTCGTGGCGTCGGGGATCCTCATCGTGCGCAACGCGTATCCGATCACCCTCGGCGCCAATATCGGCACCACGATCACGGCGCTGCTGGCAGCCCTCGGCGCCGGCGAGGTCGACGGCCTGACGATCGCATTCGTGCACACGTTGTTCAACGTGGCCGGGATACTCATCCTTTATCCGTTGCCCAAGGTTCGCTACATTCCAGTTAGGGCCGCGGAGCGCCTGGCGGATGCGTCGTTCTCGTTGCCCTGCTGAGATAGGAAAGACAATGTTTGAGTTCTTCAAAGGAACCGGCCGGCCCAGCGCCATCGAATCTGTAGAGAGCACGCTCGTCGGCATGCTCCGCGATGGCTCTGAGGTCTATGAGACCGCGAGCGATGCCCTCTTCGGCGGCGGCAAATCGAAAGCGACCAAGCGCGAGGTCCGCTCCGCCGACCAGGAGATCAATAGGGCGCAAAGAGAGGTGCGTCGGGAGCTCATGTTGCATGCCGCGGTCACCGAGGCGATAGACATTCCGGCGATCCTGCGCTACATGAGCGTCGTCAAAGATGCCGAACGGGTCGGCGACTACGCCAAGAACATCTACGACCTGGTTCGCTACGGCGCCGACTTCGAGAACGCGCCTGATCGGGACCACCTCGAGGCCTACCGCATGGCCGTTGGTGACTTGATCCTGCAGGCCGCCGCCGTCTTCGAGTCGCTGGATACACGGCGCGCCGCCGAGCTCGTGGCGAAGGCCGACGGGTTCCTCGACGAGCACGATGCCGAGGTGAAGGCAGCCTTCAAGAGCGAGGCCGAGGTCGCCGACGCGGTGGCCCGGGCTCTGTACTTTCGCTTCCTGAAGCGCATCACCGCCCACGTCATGAACACCCTGACGGCCCTCGTGATGCCGGTGGACCAGCTCGACTACTACGACGAGGCTCGGGAAGATCGCCGGTAGTCGCTGACCGCATAACGGCGTCGTCCCACGATGCGGCACGGATCGCTAGGGTCCGGCGGTAGCAGGTCCCGGGAGCATCGTGGCGAGTGTGCAATCAGTGCAAAGGGCGTTTCGGATTCTCGAAGCGCTGGCAGTGTCGCCGGCAGGCGTGTCCGACATGTCGCGCCGGGTCGATCTCCCCAAGAGCACAGTGGCTCGCCTGCTGGCGACACTCGAAGAGTCGGCGGCCGTGGAGCGGGGTCCCGACGGCCTCACCTACCGCATCGGTCCCGCGTTGCGGGGTCTGGCGGCCTCGATCGACGGCTCGATGGGTCTGGTGGAGCTGGTGCGGCCGAGCCTTTCCCGATTGGCTGCCCTGACGAACGAGACTGCCGGTTTTGCAGTGCCGGAGGGCAATCAGGTGCACTACCTGGCTCAGGTCGACAGCGACCGGAATGTGCAGGTACGCGATTGGACCGGTGAGCTGATCCCGATGCACCTCGTCCCCTCCGGTATCGTCATGTTGGCCCACCGCTCCGCCGAGGAGATCGATCGGTATGTGTCGCGGGTGCTGGAGTCGACGACAGCGAAGTCGCTCACCGACCCGGACCGCTTGATCGCCCGGCTTCAGGAGGTTCGCCGGGTGGGTCACGCCTGGGGTCGCGGCGAGTTCGACGAAGCGATCAATTCAGTCGGAGCCGCGGTAATGGATGCGGGCGGCCGGGTCCTCGGTGCCGTCCACATCCACGGTCCGGCCTACCGTTTTCCCACCTTGGGCGACGACGACCGGGTTGCCGATCTGGTGATGGACGCGGCCGGCCGCCTGGCGGCCGCCGAAGCCCGGCTCGCCCGTTGAGCGGACGGACCTAACGCATCACGTCGTTGCCGGCGCCGGGCGGCGTCCCATGGTCGGCGCGCGTCGCTTTGGCGAGCCTGGCCAATACCACTCCGGCCCGGGCCGGGAATG
>CAMYJM010000085.1 GCA_947258635.1 uncultured Acidimicrobiaceae bacterium | reverse complement strand
GGTGACGAGGCGGCGAAGCCGGCTTCGATGATGTCGACCTGGAGACGGGCGAGCTGGCGGGCGATGGCGAGCTTCTCAGTGGGCGACAGGGCGATGCCGGGGGCTTGTTCCCCGTCGCGCAGGGTCGTGTCGAAAATGAGCAGACGGTCAGACATGGGATCGGGCTCCTTGCAGGTAATCGGCGGGTGGCGGGTTGCGAATGCCGGACGGACGGTTGGGGCCGTCCGGCTACGTAAGGAGCAGGGTGGGCGAGCGCCTGGCTACGCCGGGTTCACTCATATGTCGTCCTCGGGTGACTTCTCGTTGAGGAAGGGCATCATTGCCCGCAGGCGGCGTCCGACCACCTCGATCGGATGGTTGGCGACGGCGGCCCGTCCCGCCAGCAGGCGGGGGGTGCCGGCATCGTTCTCGTCCATCCACTCCCGAGCGAAGGCACCGGACTGGATCTCACCGAGGATCTCCTTCATCGCCGCTTTGGTGGCATCGGTAACGATGCGGGGGCCTCGGGTGATGTCGCCGTACTCGGCGGTGTCCGACACCGAGTGTCGCATCCAGCCGATGCCGCCCTCGTAGAGCAGATCGACGATCAGCTTGAGCTCGTGGAGAACCTCGAAGTAGGCCATCTCGTCGGGGTACCCGCCTTCGGTGAGGGTTTCGTAGGCGGCTCGGACCAGGGAGTCGATACCGCCGCACAAGATCACCTGCTCCCCGAAGAGGTCGGTTTCTGTCTCATCGCGGAAGGTCGTTTCGATGACCCCGGCCCGGGTGCCGCCGATTCCATGGGCATACGACAGCCCCAATTCCTTGGCCTGGCCGGTGGCATCCTGGTGGACCGCCAGAAGCGACGGCACGCCGCTGCCCTCGACGTACTGGCGGCGGACGAGGTGTCCGGGACCCTTCGGAGCCACCATCGCCACATCGACGTCGGGCGGAGCGTTGATGTAACCGAAGTGCACGCTGAAACCGTGAGCGAAGAACAGCGCGTCGCCGGGATCGAGGCGCGGGGCGATGGTCTCGGCATAGAGAGCCTTTTGATACTGATCGGGCACCAGCAACATGATCACATCGGCCCAGTCGGCGGCGTCTTCGGGTGTGACCACTTTGAGGCCGGCCGCCGCCGCGGTGCCTTCGCGGCGGCTCCCGTCGCGCAGCCCGACGACGACATCCACGCCCGAGTCCTTCAGGTTCAGAGCATGAGCATGACCCTGGCTGCCGAAGCCGATCACCGACACTTTGCGGCGGGCGATGAGCGCCGGATCGGCGTCCTTCTCGTAGTACACGGTTGTCATCTGCGGGTGCTTCCTCCTGTGCGTGATGACGCATTCAAGCGGATCGGAGACGGCCCTTCTTGCCATTGGTCTTGACATCGCGAGAGATGGCGATGCGCCCCGACTTCGCCATGTCGGTAATACCGTACGGGCGCATCAATTCGAGGAAGTCGCCCAGGGCCGCCGGGTCGCCTGCCAGCTCGAACGTGAGTGTCGATAGGCCGACATCGACGGTCTTCGCTTTGAAGATCGCTGCGGCCTCGAGGATCTCGGCTCGTTTGGAAGCTTCGGCGTTGACCCGCACCATCATGATCTCACGCTCGATGCCCTGGCCCGGGGACAGCTCGGTCACCTTTACGGTGTGGACCAGCTTGTAGAGCTGCTTGATGATCTGCTCCATCTCCGGGCCGTCCACGACGATGGTCATCCGCGACATCTCAGGATCGGCTGTAGGGCCGACTGCCAGCGAATGGATGTTGAACCCACGACCGGCGAACATCGAGGCCACCCTGGCCAGCACTCCCGGCTTGTTCTCGACTTGGACGTTGATGACGTGGTTCATATGACGTCCTCCGGCTGGGGCCCGGCTGGGTCCGGTAGGTCCGAAGCGCTCATGATCACGTTGTCGTTGGTGCCGCCGGCGACGACCATCGGGAACACCATGGCGTCGGGGTCACACACGAAATCAATGACAACGGGTTTGTCGTTGATCGCCAGCGCCTTCTCCAGTGCCGGGACGACATCGGCGGGGCGCTCCGCCCGGATTCCGACACAACCCATTGCCTCCGCGAGCTTTACGTAGTCCGGTGTGTGGCGAGTGAGATCCGTGGCCGAGAATCGCTCGTGGTAGAACAGCTTCTGCCATTGCTTCACCATGCCCAGGGACCCGTTGTTCATCACGGCGATCTTGGCCGGGATGCCCTCGACGCTGGCGGTGATCAGCTCCTGCATGGTCATCTGGAAGCAGCCATCGCCGTCGATGGCAAAGACGATGTCGTCGGGCATACCGGCTTTGGCGCCGACGGCCGCCGGCACGGCGTAGCCCATCGTCCCGAGGCCGCCCGAGTTGATCCAGGTGTTGGGCCTCTCGAACCCCCAGAACTGGGCTGCCCACATCTGGTGCTGGCCGACACCGGCGACCACGATGGCGTTACCCCCGGTGAGGCGGTGCAGCTCGGAGATGACGTACTGCTGCTGGATCGGGCCGTTGGGGTCTTGCTCAAAAGCCAGCGGATAGTCGCGTTGCCACTCGGCGATCTGTTCGTGCCACTCGGTCCGCTCCGGGGAGCGATGGCCACCCAGCTTCTTCTCCATCACATCGATCAGCTGGCCCAGAATCGCCTTGGCATCGCCAACGATCGGCACGTCCGCCTTGCGAACCTTGCTGATCTCGGCGGGATCCACGTCAACGTGGATGACCTTGGCCTTGGGAGCGAAGCTCTTGACTTCGCCGGTGACACGGTCATCGAAGCGAGCTGCGATGGCGACGAGCAGGTCGGAGCGCTGGATCGCCGTGGTGGCGGTGTAGGAGCCGTGCATCCCCGACATCCCGAGGCACAGCGGGTGCGAGTCCGGCATCGCTCCCCGTGCCATCAGCGTCGTCACCACCGGCAGGTCGGCCAACTCGGCGAAGGCCCGGAGCTCGTCTGCGGCGCCGGCGCGAATGACCCCGCCTCCGGTGTACAGGACGGGGCGCTCCGATTCCAGGATCAAGTCGATCGCCGCCTTCACCTGCAGCGGATGTCCCTTGACCGACGGCCGGTAGCCGGGGAGCTTGATCGCTTTGGGTTCGTGCCACGTCATCGTCGCCGCCAGGACATCCTTGGGCAGGTCGACGAGGACGGGGCCGGGACGGCCCGTCGACGCCAGGTGGAAGGCCTCATTGATGACCTCGGGGATATCGGCGGCGTCGGTGACGAGGTAGTTGTGCTTGGTGGCGGGCATCGAGATGCCCCACGTGTGGGCCTCTTGGAAAGCGTCATTGCCGATCGAGTGGGTCGCTACCTGTCCGGTGATGGCCACCACGGGGATCGAATCCATGTAGCAGTCCTGCAGGGGAGTGATCAGGTTGGTGGCTCCGGGGCCCGACGTCGCCACCATCACGCCAACCCGGCCCGTGGCGTGGGCATATCCGGACGCCATGTGGCCCGCCCCCTGCTCGTGGCGAGCCAGCACGTGACGAATCGGGCTGTCGAGGAGCGGGTCGTATGCGGGGAGGATGGCCCCTCCGGGAACACCGAATACGATGTCCACGCCCTGCGACTCGAGGGCGTGAATGAGGGCCTGGGCTCCCGTCATCGTGTTGCTCATGGTCTCTCCCGTTCGGATTCGTGTTTGCTGTCGACGCGGTCTCTCACGAAAAAACCCTCCGGAGCGGAGGGTACGGGCGCAGAGTCCGGATTCCTCCGGCTGCGCCTAGTCGATGAGTACCAGCGTTTTGGTCATGGCTTCTTGGGCCGCTTTCTTGTTGTTGCGCGAAAGTCGGCTTTCGCGGTCCTGCGAGTATCGACAGCGCGGCGCGGCCTGTCAACTCTTTCATACTTACTACTAAGTACTTAGTACTTGGTAATAGTTACTGGCCCTGCATTATGTCGAACTCGTTGCCCTCCGGATCCCGGCAGATCCGCCACAGGAACGTCTCCCACGTATGTCGCTCTGCCAGCGCGCCCCCCAGCGCGACGACGCGGCGCTCGGCGGCCTCCAAGTCGGCGACCACGAAGTCGAGATGGACTCGGTTCTTGGTGGCTCTGCGCTCCGGGACTCTCTGCAGCCAGATCGCCACTTTGCGGCCGTCGGCGGGCGCCAGGAAGGAGAATGGCTCCATGGTGGTCGCCTCGACCTGGAGCATCTCGGACCAGAACCCGGTCTGCGCTTCGAGGTCGTTGCAGTCGATGGTGACCGCGATCATCAGCGGCACGTCGTCCGGCCGTGGCGGCGGCTCGGCTGCTTGTGCCGGGTCCGGCTCAGCCATTGACGAGCTCCGCGATCGTCATGACCGTTTCCATGTCCGTTGAGCTGATGTTGAGCATGTCGACCCCGGACTCCTCCCAAGCAGACAACCGTTCGGCGATGTGACCGCGCGGCCCGGCCAGGCACACGGCGTCGACGAGCTCGTCGGGAACCGCCGCTACGGCAGCCATCTGATTGCCGCCCAGGTAGAGGTCCTGGATCGTCGTGGCCGCCTCTTCGAAGCCGTAGCGGCACGCCAGGTCGTTGTAGAAGTTCTTGCCCTTGGCCCCCATGCCTCCGATGTACAGCGCCAGCGAGGGTCGCATGGCGTTGCGGGCGGCCGTGAAGTCCTCATTGACGGCGGCTTGCACGGCCGGCGCCACGACGAGCTTGCCGCGGCGGGCCGGGTCGGCCGCAGCGAATCCCTGCTCCAATGCCTCCTTGAACCCGGTGTACTCGGGCGAATAGAAGATCGGCAGCCACCCATCGGCGATCTCCGCGGTCAGCGCCACGTTTTTGGGGCCGATCGAGGCCAGGAAGATCGGGATCTCGTGGGTGGGGTGAGTGATCAGCTTCAAGGGAATTCCCAGCCCGCTGGCGTCTTTGCCGCGATAGGGGATCTGATAGTGCGCCCCGTCGTGCTCGAGTGGTGCCTCGCGGGCCATGATCTGGCGCACGATGCTGACGTACTCCCGGGTCTTGCCGAGCGGCTTGCCGTAGGCCTCGCCGTGCCAGCCCTCGGCCACCTGGGGCCCGCTGAGGCCGAGCCCGAGGAGGAAGCGGCCCCCGCTCAGCTCGCTCAACGTGACCGCGGTCATGGCCGTCATCGCCGGGGAGCGGGCCGGCATCTGCATGATGCCTGCTCCGAGTTTGATCGTCGATGTCTGGGCGCCGACCCAAGCCAGCACCGTCACCACGTCGGAGCCCCAGGATTCGGCGGCCCACACCGTCGAGTACCCGCTGGCCTCGGCGGCCTTCACCAGCTCCATGTCCAGGGCGGGGCGCCGACCCCAGTATCCGAGGTTGAGTCCGAGTTCCAAAGCTCTCTCCATTTCGAGAAATCTGAGGCGACGCTACCGCGCTCGGCCGATTCGTGCAGTTTCTGTCACAGGTCGTTCGTACATTGACGTCAGCCGACAAAACCAGGCCGAGCGACGCTCGCAATGGTGGCGCGGCAACAGATGGATAGGAAGCGGAGGCGAGGCCAGATGATCATCGATTGCGACGAATGCGCGATGCAGCACACGTCGGTGTGCTCGGATTGTGTGCTCTCCGTTCTATTGCGGGACATGGACCGGCCCGTTGTGTTGTCCTCTGACGAGCACCAGGCTTTGGGGAACCTCGCCGACGCTGGTCTGGTGGCGCCGCTCCGGCTGCTCCCCCGAACCGATGATGAGGCGGCTGCCGGCTAGGAGCCTGCTGAGCAATCCAATTGCGGCGTCTCTGCCCCGCCTGCTCGCCGGTCATGGAGCCGCACCAGCACCGATCAGCATGTTGTCGGCGTCTTCCACCCAGATGGTTCGTTGGGGAAACGGGATCACTATGCCTGCTTGGTCGAAGGCCTTCTTGATGCGGCGGCGAATCTCGCGGCTGGCCGCCCATTGCTCGCCGGGCCCGGTCTTGACCACGAGCCGAATCATGATCGCATTGTCGGCGAGCTCCTCGACTCCCCAGATCTCAGGCTCCTCGATAATCGTGGCGGTCTCGAGCTCCTCCCGCCATAGAGAATCCGCTACCTCCTTTATGACGCGCGCCGCCTCATCGACATCGGTGCCGTAGGCCACCGCAATGTCGAGCACCGATCGGGCCCATGTATAGGACTGGTTAGCCACCCTCCGGATCTCGCCGTTCGGGAAGTACCAGACGGTGCCGTTGATATCCCGAATGCGGGTCGTACGAAGGCTGATCTCTTCGACTATCCCGGCGGCATCGCCGAGATCGACGACGTCACCGACGCCGTACTGATCTTCCACCAACATGAAGGTCCCCGAAAGGAAGTCTCGCACGATGGTCTGCGCTCCGAAACCCAGCGCGATGCCGAGGATGCCCGCCCCGGCCACCAGCGGACCCAAGCTGATATCGAGCTCGCCGAGTGAGATGAGAATCGCCAGGCCGAAGATGGTCAGCGTGGCGGCGGATTCGAGTACGGTGCCGAGGGTCTGTGCCCGCTGTTTCGAACGCTCTGCGTTCTGAGTCAGATCACGGGCCTTTTCGAGCGCCTTGTGTTGGAATCGAGTGAAGCGGCCGTCTTCGACCTCCTCGGCTGTCCTTTCAACGAGCTTACGGTCGCGATCTCGGATCATCCGCTCTTCGGCACCGGCGATGAAACGGTGAACCATGCGGTTCAGCAGGTACGCGATTAGCAGGATCACCAAGACCTTGAGCGGGCGTTCCACAACCCAATCAACGATCTCGGCCAACCTCGCGTTGCCCGTCAGGTCGTACACCCAGTCGCAAATGAAGTCCTGGCTCGCATCACAGATGTCCACGGTTCCTCCTCCTGTGCCTTTGGTTGATGGTCGCTGGACCCGGGAAGGCCATTGGACGGGGCCCCGAGTCCATGAACGGCGATTCGCTGCTGATACCGCTTCTGCTCGAAGTCGCCGCCGCTATGCAAGCGCTCGCCGTTTCGCGCCAGCATCGCACACCAGAGCACATGGTGAAGGTGTCCTCGGCCGCCTTACCCTCGTACCCTGGCGGGGTGAATCAGTTCGAGCTTTGGGAAACCCTCCGCGGCGCCGTTCTCAACGGTGGCTGTGCGGCAGTGGGCGTCACCGATGCCCGCCCCTTTCCCGAGGTCCAGCAGTCCCTGGCGGATCGCAAAGCATCGGGGATGCACGCCGGAATGCACTTCACGTTCGGCGATCCGGGGCGATCGACCGATGTCTCCCGCTCGTTTCCCTGGGCCCGGTCGCTGGTCGTTGCCGGCTTCGCCTATCTCCCGGAGGCCGGATCGCCTGAGCCGGAACAGCCGAATCACGGCCGGGTCGCCCGCTTCGCCACCGAGGACCACTACCGGGGTCTGCGGGGCGCCCTCGACGGCGCCGCGCAGCTGCTGGCAGACGCCGGATATCACGCCGAGCTGGTCGTCGATGACAACCGCCTGGTTGATCGCGCCGCTGCCGTCCGCGCCGGCGTCGGTTGGTGGGGCAAGAACACCATGGTGCTGGCGCCCGGAGCCGGTCCGTGGATGCTGCTGGGGTCGGTCGTGACCGACGCCGCGCTCGAGGCGACCCCGCCGATGGTGCGCGACTGCGGAAGTTGCGATGCATGCCTCCCGGCATGTCCTACCGGTGCCCTTGTCGCCCCGGGGATTCTCGATGCCCGCCTGTGCCTGGCCCATCTCCTCCAAGCGCCCGGCTGGATCCCTATCGAGCTGCGTCGGGCGGTAGGGGACCGGATCTACGGATGCGACGACTGCCTCGACGCCTGCCCGCCCGGTGCCAGGCTCGAAGCGACGGCGCTGCCGGCGCCGCGCCTGGATCTGCTGGTTCTGCTGGCACGGAAGGATGGTGAGCTGTTGAGGCGGTTCGAGCACTTCTATGTACCCCGACGGAGAGCCGAGTTCCTGCGGCGCAACCTCCTGGTGGCGCTCGGCAACGGCGGTGATGAGGCGGCGGTGCCCGCCGTGGCCGAGTACCTGGCCCATCCTGACGCGATGCTCCGGGGCCATGCCGCCTGGGCACTCGGCCAGATGGGTGGCGACCAGGCGGCGGCAGCGCTGCGTGCCGCGGTGACCGCGGAGTCCGATGGGAAGGTTCGGATGGAGATCGAATCCGCCCTGGCGGGTTACGCTTAGCCGTCGGCAGAACGGTGACTATGACCCTGGTTTACGGCCTCGCGATTCTCCTGGGCGCCGGCGGCGCGCTCCTCGCCGTCGGCCTGGCGTTGAACCCGGAGCGCCCCGGGCTGCCGCCGCAACTGCGCAATGCTCTGCTGGCGGTCCTCGGGTTTGGGCTCGCCGGGATGTCGGCCTCGTTTGGCGGCTGGCCGTCCGGCCTAGCGGTTGTCGCCGGCTTGGGTGGAGCAGCTCTGCTCGTCGGCC
>CAMYJM010000084.1 GCA_947258635.1 uncultured Acidimicrobiaceae bacterium | reverse complement strand
GCCGCGGTGATCTGGTGGTCGCTTGTCGTTTCGTTCATCCCGGTAGCTCTGGTCTCGCAGCCCCGAGGCACGAATCTGATCACGGCCGCTTTGGCGGTAGTCAAGGGCCGCTGGTGGCGCGTGCTCGGCCGGTTCCTGCTGATTCAGTTCCTGGCGGGCCTGGTGCTCCAGGTTGTAGGTGTAGTCATGGTTCAGCTCCTTGGTCTGAACGCGCTCGGCCTCGATATCGTCGACGCGGGAAACAACCGGGTTGACATCGTCAAGGACCTGGGCACGCCGCTGCACTTCTTCATCAGCACTGCCGTAATGACGATTCTCTCGCTGGCGGCGACCGTGGCCCAGGTCGCTGGAGCCACCTCGATCGCCGCTGATGTAGCGGGTCTGGCATCACCGCGGTCCGACGCTGCCTACTGACACCGGCGCCTTGCCCCGGACCGCGTAGAGCATTTCGGCAGGCACCATCGGAAGATCGGCCCTTCCAGCAGCGCCAACCATGAGCCAAACTGAAGGTGTCAGGAGGTGAACTGTGTTGCTAGTCACCGGCTACGACGGATCCGACCACGGCAACGCTGCGCTCGCTCGCGCAGACGAGTTGGCACAGGGTCTCGGTCTCGTTCGTCACTGCTTGCTCCCTCCAACGGCCGCGTTCAGAACGCGACGCTGGGATCGGAGATCTCCGTGAAATTGTTGCTGTTGATCCCGCGGATCGTCATCTGGACGCCGCTGTCTGACGGCGAGAAGGCGATGTCCATGTTGACCATCACACCCACGGTGGTGATGCGGCGGGGCGAGCCGGCCCGTGAGATCATCGCCTATGCCGAGGAGGTTGGGGCCGACTTCATCGTCGTCGGGTCGAGAGGACGCGGTGGCGTCAAGGCATTGCTGCTGGGTAGCACCAGCCACGCGGTGATGCATGGGGCTCCGTGCGACGTGATAGTCGTCCGCCACCCCAAGTAGGGGTCGCGTTCGAAGCAGGCTTCGACCGAGCTGTTCCCAGCGCCGGCGGGTGCGAGCAAAAGGAGGTGGCAACGAGCCGCCGCTGAGAAATCGATCAATCGACTTGATCGAAATCTATATCGGCACCTTCCACTCCACGGTGGTGCCGCCGCCGTCCCGGGGGGTGATCTCGCAGCTGCCGCCGAGGACCTGGGCCCGGTTCATCATGTTGGTCAGACCAAAGCCGGGTCGGGTCGCGGCCGCGTCCGGCATGCCGATCCCGTTGTCGCTCACGCACAATCGGCAGACACTGTCGGCGGCCTCGATCACGACCTCCACTTTGGACGCACGGGAATGGCGGACGACGTTACTGAGGGCCTCCTGCAACGTGGCGAGCACATGCTCCTGGGGTCGGGCCGGCAAAGGCCAGTTGGATGGGCTGACGGTGATCGTGGGCTGGATGCCGGAGCCGTTGATCGATTCGGTGACAACACGTCTGGTGGCAGTGTCGATCGGCTCCGGATCGTCGCCGTGGGTGAGGTTGAAGATCACTTTGCGGAGCCGGGTGATCACGCTGTCGAGGTGATCGACGCTGGCACCGATTTGCCGCTTCAGAGCGTCGTCCTCCGGCATCCTTCGCTGCAGCGCCTGCAGGCCCATTCCGGCGGCGAAGATGTCCTGGATGACTGTGTCGTGGAGATCGCGAGCGATCCGCTGCCGATCGTCGATTATCGCTCTCCACTCTTCGGCCTGGAAGATGGCCTCCTCGGCCTGCAGCCGGAGCCGGGCATCACGCAGGGCTGCGATCGTGTAGGTGCCGCCACCCGCCTCGAAGGGGCTCAGCGCGATGTCGACCGGGATCTCTTCGCCGTTCTTGTGAAGAGCCTTGAGGCGAGGCCCGGTCCCCATCTCCCGGATGTGCGGCCCCGAGCTGTAGCTGCCTATGTGAGAGCGGTGGGTCTCACGGAGCGGGGAGGCTATGAGGACTTCCACGTTCTGGCCGCGCAGCTCGGTTGTGCTGTGCCCGAGAATCTCGGCGATGCGACCGTTGGCGGCGACGATGGTGCCCGCGCGATCGACGACAACAATCCCATCCGGCGAGGATGTGAAGAAGGGATTGTCGAGCGCCTCCTCCAAAGTTGTGAACGTGATCGGTTTCATAACAGGGATCGTAGCGTTGCTACTAGGGTCCTAAGGCCCTGGCACTGTAAAACACCCCTGGTTACCGTCTGCTCATGTCTGAATCTGTTGTCCGAGTACTGATTGTCGACGATCATGCGATCGTGCGCCAGGGTTTGCGCGCACTCCTCGAGGCCGAGGACGACATTGATGTCACCGGCGAGGCGGGTTCGGTCGAGGATGCGATTCGCCGGGTGGGTCTTGACGAGCCCGACCTGGTACTGATGGACCTGCAGCTTCCCGACGGCACGGGTGTGGACGCCTGCCGTGAGATCCTGTCGCGGTGGCCCTCCACAACGGTGCTGATCCTCACCTCGTTCGCCGACGACGAAGCCTTGTATTCAGCGATCATGGCCGGCGCCGCCGGCTACGTGCTCAAGAGGATCCAGCCCGACGAGCTCTTGGGCGGGATCCGTGCGGCCGCCAGCGGTGCCTCGCTGTTGGACCCCACGCTGGTGGAGATGGTCTTCAAGCGGGTTCGCGGCGAGCTCACCGGCGACTCATTGCTCGATCGGTTGTCGGGTCAAGAGCTCAAGATCGTCGACCTGATCGAGCAGGGCCTCACCAACCGTCAGATTGCCTCCGAGCTGAACCTCGCGGAAAAGACGGTCAAGAACTACGTGTCCAATCTCCTCACCAAGATGGGGATGTCGCGCCGCTCCGAGGTGGCGGCATACGCGGCGCGGCGAGCGGCATCGACCAAGGCGCGCTTCCCGGCAACCACCTGGGAAGAAGAGGACCTGTAGCGCCCGCAGCTCCTAGAGAGCCAGGACTCCCTGGACGGTCTTCATTCGCGAGATTCTCCGCTGAGTGACGTCGCTGCTGCCGTCGAGGAGCGCCTTGCCCTCAGCGATCACCGTCTCGAGAGGGAATCGGTGAACCCGAGGGTCGTCGGTGGAGTCCCCGCCCAGGGTCGTCGTATTCCACGTGACCATACAATCGTCCGCGCCGTCGGCCAGGGCGTTGACCGCTCCCAACGCCAGCCGCCCGGCAATCATCCGGTCGTGATAGGTGGGGCGACCTCCGCGCACGACGTGGCCCAGGACGGTCGCCCTGAGGTCGATGTCGAGATTCCCTTCGAGCCGGTCGTCGACGGCGTCGACCAGGTTGGTGGCCGAGATCGTCACCCCCTCCGCCTTGATGATGAGGACCCGACTCTTCTGCCGGTCTGTCGCGAATGAGTCGCGGATGATGTTCTCGACGCTGCTGATGATCTCCTCGTCGGTGCGATTCTCCTCCGGCAGGAGCACAGCATCGGCGGCGGCGGCCGCAGCCGACGCTACAGCGAGGTAGCCCGAGCGGCGGCCCATGACCTCAACGATGAACGCCCGGCGATGCGAGCGTGCCGTGTCGGATATCCGGTCGCACGCTTCGATGATCGTGTTCAAGGCCGTATCGACCCCGAGCGCGCTGGCAGTGGCTCCGATGTCGTTGTCGATCGAAGCCGGGATCCCGACGACGGTGACTTGGGGGCATTCCGGCGCCAGCGTGTGGGCCCCCGCCATGGTGCCGTTGCCCCCGATGGCGATCAGGCCCTCGGCGCCATGATCCATGAGCTGCCGGCACGCGTGCTTGCGATGTTCGGGATCGAAGAACCGCTGACATCGGCTTGATCCGAGGATTGTTCCCCCGTCGTTGGCGTTGTCCTCGACCTCGGAAAGCGGAGCGAGCCGGCTGGTGCCCGACACCTCACGCGTCAACAGGCGGAGGTCGCCGTCGAGTAGCCCGTCATAACCCCGCCGGACCCCCAGCACCTCGATCCCGCGAAATGCCGCCACCTTGACGACGGCCAGGATCGCCGCGTTCATCCCCGGCGCGTCTCCACCCGAAGTGAGAACTGCAAACCGTTTCATGGCGGAGGGAGTGGGATTCGAACCTTATCCGTGAGCCGCGAGCCGGGGAACGCGGCCTTTTGGGCGGCGTTTGGTCGGGGGTTCGCGGGTGTGGGTATCCGGTTCCGTGGGTTCGTTTCGTTCATGGCGGAGGGAGTGGGATTCGAACCCACGGAACCGGTAAAACCGGTTCAACAGTTTTCGAGACTGCCGCCTTCGTCCGCTCGGCCATCCCTCCGGAGGGGCGGATTGTACCTACAGGTCGAGGACCCGAGGCAGAGGGAGTGGGATTCGAACCTTCTCCGCGAAACCACGAGCCGGGCTACGCGGCCCGTAGCGGCGCGGAGGCAGAAGTGGTCGGGCATGGATCGGCTAAAACCGGTTCAACAGTTTTCGAGACTGCCGCCTTCGTCCGCTCGGCCATCCCTCCGGAGGGGCGGATTGTACCTACGCGCCCAGAGGATGAACGGGGCGGAGCCTTCGCTCCGCCCGTTCATCGGTGTTTGCCTCAGGCGGTCGTGTCGAGTGCCGGTACTGCGGATGCACTGTCCTTGACGAGCGAATCGAGGATGTTCACTCCGGTGGCGGCCTCGATCTGCTCATTGATCGAGATCACCGCGGCCGGCATCTGGCTCGCCAATCCCGGGAGCGCTCCGCCTCCGCTGCCGTTGCCACCGTCGATTACGGTGATGCGGTCGATGTCGATGCCCTTCACCGTGTCCGTGATCCGCTCGACCAGCTCGGGGAGCATGTTCAAGACGAATATGTCCTGGGCACTGGCGCCGGCAGCGTTGTATTGCGCCGTCAACTGTTCGAGTACCTTCACCTGGGCGGCGCCGTCCTCGATGATCTTGGCGGCCTGTCCCTTCGCCTGAAGCTCGAGAGCCTCCTTCTCGGCCTGAGCGGGAGCGACAACATCGGCTTCGAGACGGCGTTGCTGGAGCTGGATGCGCTCCTGCTCGAGCCCCTGCTCGGCGACGACCCGTGCCTTGGCGCCGGCCACCTTGGCCTCTTCCTCCTCGGCGAGGGCCAGGGCTTCGAGCTGGGCAGAGCGCACCCGGAGCTTGTTGCGCTCCTCAACGATCGCCAGGTCGGAATCGACCCGTGCGAGCTCGGCGCGCCGGCGCCCGAGTGCTTCGGCCTCTTCGGCGTCGGCCTCTTGCTGAGCTTCCGACTCGCGGGCTTCCTTGAGCACCTGGGCGGTGCGCCGGCGACCCACGGCCTCGAGGTAGCCGACTTGATCGGTCACGTTCTGAATCTTCAGGACGTCGAGCTCGAGTCCGAGCGTCTTGATGTCGTCGTCCGCCTCGTCGATCAAGGTCTGGGCGAACTTGAGCCGGTCCTCGTTCACCTCTTCGGGGGTCAACGTCGACAGCACGCCTCGCAGGTTCGCCTCGAGGTTCTCCTTGGCAATTTTCTGGATGAAGTCAACGCCCCGTCCGAGGAATCGCTCGACGGAGTTCTCCAGCAGCCCCTCCCGGCTCGACACCTTGATGTTGGCCACGCCCTGCACGTCCAGCGGGATGGCTCCCTTGGAGTATGCATTGCTGACCGCAACATCGATCGAGATCGTGTTCAGGTCCATGTAGTCGACCTTCTCCAGAATGGGGATCCGGATGGTGCGACCACCCTTGATCACGCGATAGCCGACCGTACGACCATCGGTGATTCCCCGATTACGTCCTGAGATGACCGCCACCCGGTTGGGTGGGCAGATGACCACCAGGCTCTTGATCGCCATGAGGGCGACTATCACGATCACTACTAAGAATGCAGCGATTACGGCTAAAATACCCATCTACTTACCTCCTTCGAAACTGGGCAGCGGGGTCACGTACGCTGTCCCCTGCCTGACTTCAACAACTACAACTTGATCACCCGGCGCTAGTTCGGCGGCATCACGCCGATACGGCAACGCCACCATGTATGTGGGTTGCCCACCCAGGTCGATCTCGACTCGCCCGCGGCGCTCCCGAGCGATCGGCAGCACGACCCGTGCCGTTGTGCCGGACAGTTCTCGGTCGCTCACGTGGGACGTCATCTCTGATCGCTTCAGGTAGCGCATCAGTCGAGCGTTCACCACGCCGGCAACTCCACCGAGAGCCAGGGCTGTCAGCAAGGGAACCGGCTCCGAGTAGCCGAGGACTGTCAGGACTATTCCGGCTGCTCCGAAGAAGGCCGCGAAGAAGATCAACGCACGGAACGTGAGCAGCGAAGCCACCCAGTCGCCGATGCCGCCGACAGTACCGGCGAATGAAGCATCTCCGTCGAAGTCCGTATCGGTATCGAGATCCATGTCGACGTCTACATCGATATCGGTGTCGAAATCGAAGTCGGCGTCCGTGTCGAGATCAAGTGATCCGATGAGGGCCGGCAGAACAAACCCACCTCCGAAGATGGCTGCCGCGATGTAGATCCAGATCATGAGCGGCTCGCCTCGTCCAGCGCGTTCCGCTTGGGACTAGGACCGATCTTGCAATACATCATCTACCCCGTTCCTCAGCGCCTGCCAGTCACCGACCCACTCTTTCAGCAGGTCCCGGCCGGCCGGCGTGATCCTGTAGTACTTGCGGGCCGGGCCGCTGGGGGAGTCCTCGAGATAGCTCTCGACGAGGCCCCGCTTGCCGAGGCGGCGGAGCACCGGATAGATGCTCGCTTCGCCGGCGACGGCGATCTGGCGGTCTTTGAGCTTCTGGACCATTTCGTATCCGTAGCTCGGCCCTTCGTTGACGACGGCGAGCAAACACATCTCCAGCAACCCTTTGAGCAGCTGGCTATGGTGCCCGACGTTGTCATGTACCATACGTTGCATACTACCACCTATTGCACGGTAGTTCCAGAGGTTTTGAGCGTTCGTTGTGCTTAATCACGGCAAATAGGGCACGATTAAGCACAACGAACGAACGCGGATCACGGCCGCCGCTCTGCGAAGAAGTCCGTGAGCAGCGCGGAGGACTCGTCCTCGAGGACACCGCTCACCAAGTCGATGCGATGGTTGAGGCGCTCGTCCTGAGGGATGTTGTAGAGGCTCCAGGCGGCGCCGGTCTTCAGGTCGGTGGCTCCGAAGACGATCCGCTCGAGCCGCGCCCACACCGCCGCCATGGCGCACATGGCGCACGGTTCGAGGGTGACCACGAGGGTGTGCCCGTCGAGTCTCCAGTCGCCCTGAGCCCGGGACGCCATCGAGATCGCAATCATCTCGGCGTGGGCCGTGGCGTCGCTGTCGACCTCTCGTCGATTGTGAGCCGCCGCCACGACATCGCCCGCTCGATTGAGCAACACGGCGCCGACGGGAACATCGCCGTAGTCGCCGGCAATGGTGGCCTGGCCCAAGGCCAATCGCATTGCTGTTTTGAAATCGTTGTCGCCGGATTCAACCACCAGTGCCCTCTTCTACAATTCCGGAACCTTAGGAGGGATCGCATAGTCTGGCCTAGTGCGCGCGCCTGGAAAGCGCGTAAGCGGTGTAAGTCGCTTCGTGGGTTCGAATCCCACTCCCTCCGCGTTCTTCTATCACGGTGGATTCCGCTCAGTGTGGAACCCACAAAGCGATCCTTATGCCCGCGAGCAGGGGTTCGGGCGCCGTGCGAAAGTCCGGGTTGCCCGGCTGTTGGTTCGGGCGGATAAGGTTCGAATCCCACTCCCTCCGCCGCATGTGTGTCCCCCCAGCGAGGCTTGCCGAGCGTTGGGGGGAAGGTCCCTGCCGGCGACGGAGTCGCCGAGCAGGGAGGGGGGAAACGGAGGCGTGCGGGAGGATGTGCCCGATTCTGACTCGACGGAGCCCACCTATCCTCTTCCCATGTCCGTCCCGTTTGGTGTTTCCTCGATGGTGGCTCCTCTAGAGCACGTCCTGGTGCAGCGCCCCACGGCGGCCTTCGGGTCCGCCTTCGCCGACCCGGCCTGCGGCTACCTGCATCCGGTCGATCTCGCCGTGGCGCACCGAGAGCACGACGAGTTTGTCGCCACCCTGGGCTCGCTCGGGGCGACGGTGCATCATCTCGACGCCGACTCTCCTTACCCGGATCAGATATACACCTACGACCCGGCGCTCGTAACAGACCGGGGGGCGATCCTGCTGCGCTCCGGCAAGCCGGGCCGCCGCGGCGAGGAAGCCGTGCTGGCCGCCTGGTTTGAGAGGAATGGCATACCGATCGTCGGCCGTATCGAGGCGCCGGGAACCGTCGATGGTGGAGATGTGCTGTGGCTGCGGCCCGACATCGTGTGTGTCGGCAGAACGTTGCGAACCAATCAGGTCGGTATCGACCAGCTCATGCCGCTGCTCGGGGAGAAGCTTCACGTATTCGACGTGGCCTATGGCATCGGGCCGGCGGCCTGCATGCACCTCATGAGCACTGTCTCCATGGTCTCCGACGAACTGGCGGTGGTTGAACAGCCTGCGCTGCCCGCAGGGTTGCACGGCCTGCTGAGTGACCTCGGTGTGCAGTTGATCGCCGTGCCGCCGGAGGAGGTCGCCACGCTCGCGACCAACGTCCTGGCTGTGCGCCCCGGCGTCGTGATGGCTGTGGACGGCAACCCGATGACCCGGGCCGCGATGGAGCGGAAGGGGGTCGACGTGCACGTGTTCGCCGGTGAGGAGATCGCGCTCAATGGAACTGGAGGCCCTACATGTCTGACCCGACCGGTGTTGCGCCGATGAGCACTGCCGACCCCAGCCGGATCGAGCGTGACCTGGCCTCGTTGATCGCGGTCCCGTCGATCACGGGTGACGAGTTCGCCGTGCAGGATTTGGTGGCGGAGATCCTGGCCGACATTGGGCTGCAGATCGAGCGCCTGGTGGTTCCGCTCAGCGATATCGAAACCGACCCCGACTTCACGGGCATCGAAGTCGACCGCACCGAGCTGCCGATCGTTGCCGGCCGCCTCGTCGGCAGCCGTCCGGGCCCGACACTGATTCTGTGCGGCCACGTCGATGTGGTGC